>JBGPBZ010000025.1:0-24374 GCA_041481535.1 Dehalococcoidia bacterium
ACGGACGCGGGATGGGCGAACGGCTGGAGACGCTGGGGCGGTTTATGCGGCTGCTGGGTGAGGTGAACGGGGAGGGTTGAGGGTGGCGGGTGGCGGGTGGCGGGTGGCGGGTGAAGGGTGAAGGGTGAAGGGTGAAGGGTTGAGGCTTGCGGGTGGAAGGGTTTGTGGTGAGGTGGTGGCTCGGCGGGTAAAGTGACGTAGCGGCGGGACGGAGATGCGCAGGTAGCTGAGCGAGGTGGAGGCTCACAACGAATTGCCTGCGGGCGCAACGAATAAACGAATGGCGTTTGGACTGGTTGGTGCGGAGTGAGGCGGTGGTCAGTCGAGGGGTCATGGCTCCGCTCCTCCGTCGAGAACCTCCCGCCAGAGGCGGGCGGGCAGGATGAGGGGGAAGGATGTGAGGCCTTAGCGGCCGGTGGAGCCGTGGCCGCCGGCGCCACGTTCGCTTTCGGCGAGCTCGGTTACTTCTTCGAGTTCGATGTTGGCGATTTGGCTGATGATGAGCTGGGCGATGCGGTCGCCGTTGTGGACGATGTGGGGCGCGCGATAGGGGAGGGTGTACAGCGTGACGAGCAGCTCGCCGCGGTAGTCGGCATCGATGGTGCCGTAAGTGGCCATCACGCCCTGGGAGGAGAGGCCGGAGCGGGGGCGGATCTGGACATCGTAGCCTTCAGGGGTTTCGATGGCGATGCCGGTGGGGACACGCGCCGGCTGCTGACCGACTTCGAGGTCGGAATCGAGGCAGGCGTAGAGGTCGTAACCCGTGGCGCCGGGCGTGGCACGGAAGGGGAGCTTAGCGTCAGGGCGCAGTTTCTTGACGCGGATGACTTCGAGCATTACGGGATGTAGAGGCCGCTCTTGCGCTCTTTGCCGCGCTCGATCTTCTGCGGAGCTGCGGGCTGGCCGGACTCGCCCGGGGGGAGGGTTTTCGCGAGCTTCATTAGCTCCCTGGTGAGGTCTTTTTCGTCGACCATGCCGGGAATCGCGACTTCATCGTTGATGACGGTGAGGGGGACGGCGCGCACCTGGTACTTCTCGGCGAGCTCGGGGAACTCGTTGACTTCGATCGTTTCGGCGCGGATGTGAGGGGAGACCATCGCCATCTGGAACGTCGCGCGCATCATCGCGGGGCAGTACTGGCACGTGGGCGTTACGAAAACGCGGACGGTGATGTCTTCTGAGATTGTTTCGAGCTGCGCGACGGACTCTTCGGAGAGGAGGACTTCGCCGCGGGAGAGATCGATGAAGCTTTCGATGAACATGGGGAACTCGGTGCCGCCGGGGAGACCGTAGAACGTCACGTGGTTCTGCATGCGGCCGCGCAGCACCGTGGCGGGGACGCGCTCGACGCCGTACTTCTCTTTCTCGGGCGGGTTGTCTTCGAAGTAGTGGGTGCGGAGGCTGATGAAGTCGCTGAGGCCGGCGATCTCGCTCAGCATTGCGCGTGCCTCTTTGCAGTAGAGGCAGGGCTTCTTGTTGGGCAGGGAGAGGCCGAGGTTGCGCTCCGTGAAGTGGTCGATCTTGACCGGGCCGGCGAGCTCGGCGGCGAACTTCTGGGAGACGGCGTCCTGTTCTTTGAGGGGGATCATTCGGGCGGCTCTTCTCTTGTCCTCAGCCACACGATAGCAAGCCGCTGGAGCGCTGTGAAGGATGCCAACACAGCCAGTATCCAGAGGACGGGGGTGATGACGTTCTCGCCGGAGACGTTGTGGGCGATGAGGCCGATGCCCATTAGGGCGACGCGCTCGAAGCGGGTGAAGGCGCCTTCCTTCATCTTGAGGCCGAGGATTTCGGCCCGGGCGCGGACGTAGCTCACGAGAATCGAGGCGACGATGGCGACGAAGATGAGCAGCTCTTCCGTTTGCGCGCCGCGATCGCTGAAGTAAATCAGCAGTCCGAAGAAGACGGCGGCCTCTGAGACGCGGTCCATCGTCGCGTCGAACGCTGAGCCGAAGGGGGTGGCCTGGCCGGTGGCGCGTGCGAGGGCGCCGTCGAACATGTCGAGCGCGGAGGCGAGGAGAACGACGATGCCGGCGAGGAGGAAGTCGCCGTTTGCGGCGAGTGCGCCGGCGCCACAGTTGCCGAGCACGCCGAGCACGGTGAGCATGTTGGGCGTGACGCCGAGGCGGGCGAGGGGGCGCACGACTGGCTCGGTGAGCCAGGACGGGGCGCTGCGCGGGAGGGAGAGGCGCATCAGTGCGCGCCGTTGCCGTTCGAGGTGAACTGGCCGCTGGCGGTGTCTTCGTACATCTGGAGGACGCGGCCAGACATTTCGTGCCAGGAATAGTTGCGGGCGTCGCGGGAACCGGCGCGGCCCATCTCCTCGCGCATGGCGGAGTCGTTCAGGAGTTTGCGGAGGGCGGCGCAGAGGGCATCGATATCCTTGGGCGGGACGAGGAGGCCGTGCACGCCTTCGGTGAGGACGTCCTGGAAGCCCTGGATGCGCGTCGCGACGATCGGAACGCCGGCTGCCATCGCCTCGAGGACGATGAGGCCGAGGCTCTCGTTACCCGTGTTCGGGGCGCAGAAGACGTCGGCGGTCTTGTAGTAGCGGGGCAGGTCAGCGTAGGGGACGAAGTCGGTGAAGACGACGTCCTTCACGTTGTGCTCGCTGATGTAACGGATGCAGGCCTGGCGGAGGCCGCCGTCCGGACCGACGACGATCAGGCGCGTGTCCGGCATCTCTTGCTTCAGCTTGCCGAACGCCTCGATGAGGTAGGGGAGGCCTTTGCGCTGCTCCTGCCGCCCTACGAAGAGGATGTTGCGCTTGCCGTCGCGGAACTCGGGGAATGGCGGCGCTTCCGTAGCGAAGAAGGGGTAGTCGATCCCGCTGGGGATGACGCGATAGCGCCCGGGGAAGTAAGCGCCGATCAGCTTGAGGGCGGCGCGGGAGTGGGCGATGCGGCCGTCGATGTTGCGCCACCAAGGAGCGATGATGACTTTCCCATAGGCGTAGGTGCGGCTGCCGGTATCGCGCGCGGCGTGGAAAGTAGCGACGGTGGTCGAGTGCTTGTAGCGGAGGAACTGGAACGGCAGGATCGGCATGAACGGCTCATGGATGTGGACGATGTCGAACGGCTCCCGCGCGAGGTAGGCCTTCACGCGCGGGCCGAGGTTGTAGGAGAGCGCGATGTTGGCGACGGAGCCGCTGGCCGGCAGGCCGATCGAGCTGTGGCCGATGATGTGCAGGTAGTCAGGTTGCACGCGCAGGCGCCTGGACGACGGAGCGATGACGCGCACGTCGTGGCCGCGGCGGATGTAGTGCTGCGCGAGGTTGGAGACGTGGCGGTTGACGCCGCCGGGGACGGACCAGTCGTACGGCGAGGCGAGTGCGATCTTCATCGGACGGAGAAGATCCGCTGAACGAAGCTGCGCGCAGTCGGGCCCCAGCCCATCGCGCGCGGTGTCGACATTATGCCGCGATACGTTTGGCGCGCGACCTGTGCGAAGCCGATGTCGCGCAGCGAGGGATGCGGCGAGGAGACGCCGCGCGTTCTGCGATCGAGGATCGCTTGTCGCAGACCGGCGGCGGTGCGACCGGGGAACGCGGTGTAGCCGGCGCCGACTGCTTCGAGGAAGTGTGCGTCGCTGCCACCGGATTCGGCGAGGCCGAGCTCGCGGTTGAGGGCTTTCGCTTTGCGTGCGCCGCTGCGTCCGGCGGGGGTGCCGTTCGTCAGTTCGATCCCGTCGAAGGAGACGCCGGGAGTGTCGCTGGACATCACGCGGCGGATGTGGCGCTCGCCGAGGCCACGTGTGAGCCACGTGAGCGGGTGGGGGATGACGGCGAGGCCGCCCAGGCGATGGATCGCGGCGAGAGTCTCCTCGACGCCGCGCAGGCAGGGGATGGGCTCATCGATGAAGAGTGCGAGGAGGTGGCCTTCGATCGTCGTCACCTCCATGCCGGGGACGATCTCGAAGCGGTATGTGGCCCGTGCCCAGGTGTCTCGGGCTGCGAGTGCGCCGCGGATGTCGTCGTGGTCAGTGACGGCGATGACGTCGAGGTCGGTCTGCGTCTCGACGTAGTGGAGGAGCGTTTGGACGTCAGCCATGCCGTCGGAGTGAGAGGAATGGATGTGGAGATCGGCCTTGCCCACTACGCGGCCACTCTCTCAGCGCCGGTCTGCTCGCGCTCGGGCTTCGCTGCCGCGTCGTCCCAGATGCGTTCGAGGACGAGCCAGTCGCCGGGGTGTTCGCGCAGCCGGACTTCGAGGCGGGCGATGTACTGGAGGGCGGCGGCGCGCACGTCGGCCTGGAAGTCGTCGGTGCGCTCGATCTCAATGGCAGGCTCAAGCCAGGCCTCGAGACCGAAACGGCCGTTGCGGTAGGAGAACGAAGGAAAGATGGGAGAACCGGTGCGCAGGCCGAGCTCGATCGGGCCGGTGGGCATCCAGGTCTCCTGTCCGAAGAACGGCAGGCGCATGCGCGGGCCTTCGATATCGCGGTCGCCCATGAGGGCCAGCGCTTTGCCTTCGCGCAGGCCTTTGATGAGGCGCTTGACGCCTTTGAACCCGACGGGCAGGAACTCGTGGCCTTGCGATGAGCGCATGCGGTTCATCATGCGGGACAATTGCGGCGGTTCGATCGGCTCTGTGACGGCAACCATCTTCGCGCCGAGGGGAATCATCCCCTGCATCGCGAGCTCGGCGTTACCGATGTGAGCGCTCAGCATGACGACGCCCTGGCCGCTGGCCAGTAGCGGCAGCAGCGTCTCCCGCACGTTGTGGAAGACGAGCCGCTTCTCGAAGAATTGCTGGAGGTCCATGTGCGGCATGTGCGCGAAGTCGGCGTAGTAATAAGTGACGCTGCGGAAGACCTGCCTGGCCGTCTTGCGAACCTTTGATTTCGGTGCGTCCGGCATGACGTGGCGGAGGTTGTCCCAGACGTTGGCGCGCGCGTTGGGAGCGAGCCGGTAGGCCAGCGCGGCAGTGATATCGGCCACGATATAGAGGGCGCGCAGCGGAAGCAGGCCGAGGATGCGGAAAACCACCCAGAAGAGGACGTATTTCAGCACGGCTTCAGTATAACGGGGACTGAATGGTGAATGGCGAATGGTGGATAGCGAAGAACGCGGCTCGCAGGTGCGAGCCGCGTTCGAAATTGGCCTGGGTTAGGGCTACGGAGCGTTCGATAGAGGCGTGCCGTCTGGCGCGAGGCCGGAGATGACGTTCTTGGCCTGTGTCAGGTCGTCTACGTCCTGGACAGTAATGCCGGGTGGAGCCGTGTAGGAGAACGTCGCATCCGGGAAGTCGCCGCCGACCTGGATCTGCGTAACCTCGTAGGTGTACTCGGGCATCAGGCCGTCGCCGCGCTGCTCGGTCTTGAGCGGGAGGAACGTCTCCTTGTCGACCGAGAGCACCAGGGTGCCGAATTTATCGTACTTTTCGCGGCCGTCCTGGAACGCCGGACAGGTGTCGAAGTCTGCGGTAACGACGATTCGGTATGCAGCGCGACCGGCGATCGTTTCCTCTCCGTCCTGAGCGGCCTTCTGGCAGCCGCCGTTGTACTGGCCCAGCACGTCGGCAAGACTCGTTGCGCCTGTCTCGGTGGGGAAACTCATCCCGATCTCCGAGGCCGGTCCGTGCACGGCGCGGAAGTCGCCGCCGAAGTCGCCGTACATCCAGGCTTCCGTCCCGTTTACGGTCACGCCGAAGTCCGCGATGCCATCACCGGTGTACTCGTTCTCGTTCCGCTGGTGGCTGGAGTTGGCGTACCAGATCTCGGTCGTCGATGACGTGGACTGGCCACCGGATGACGTTGTTGCGATCAGGTGGTAACTTTGCGAGCCGGCCGCCGCGTTGCTCTGCGCGGCTGTGCTCGCGCGGGCGAAGATGGTCTCGGCGCTGACCTGCGACTCACCGCTCCATAGGGAGGGGCCGACGAGGACGGCCGCGACGGCAAGTCCGGCTGCGCCAAGGGCGGTTGCAGGTCGCCAGGCGTTGTGCAGAAGCTGCGAGAGCCAGCCGCTTCGGGGGGTGGGTACCGGCCGCTGGAACGCGAGATCGGGTACAGGGGCGGCGTAGAGTTCATGCAAGTCGGATGCCAGGTGAGCATCGAGGCCATCGATGGGGTCGTCGGGTGTTCGGTCGTCAAACTTCGTCACGGTAATACTCCTTTAGTTGTGCGATTGTCCGGGTGAGCTGCTTCTTGATCGCCGCCTCGCTCTTCCCGATCACGGCCGCGATCTCGCGAGAAGAGAGGTCGCTTGCGAAGCGGAGAGCCAACAGCTCTCGTTTGTCAGGTGCTATTCGCTCGAGCAGAGTGCGGAGCCGGGCGAGCCGCTCGCGCCTTTCGGCGATTGCCTCTGGCTGTGCGCTGTTCGCCGCTGTAAGCGCTTCGGGCAGGCCGTCCCACGAGACTGCCGTCCGGCGCCTTCGGTGGGCGTCAGCGGCGGCGTTCCGCGCGATGCGGAAGAGCCACGCCGCGAAGGGCGCCCGGCTTGGGCGGTAACGCGAGAGGTTGTTGTAGGCGCGGGTGAAGACGATTTGCGTAAGGTCTGCTGCTTCGTCGCGAGAACCGCAGCGGCTCTCCATGTAGCGGTAGACGCGCGGGAGGTAGCGTTCGTACAGCAGGCCGAACGTGTCGGGGTGTTGTACGGCCGCTGCCACGAGCTCAGCGTCTTCTCTCGTCTCCGCCGGGGCGGCCGATGCCAGGGCGTTGGCCATGCACTGCTCCTAGTCTGTGCTTTCGTTTGGACCGCGATCACAGGTTAATACGCAGGAGCAGTCCGTTCGGGGACATTTGCGGGGGCAGAATGCCTGGCTACGCCTTGGTGGACTCGATCATGTACCAGGAGCCCCGAAAGTACCAACCGAGACGGACTTCGCGCGCCGAGGGTGGCAGAAGGTGCATTGGGGGCGGGTGGTTATACGCGGGCTGGAGACGAAGAAGGAAGCGATTTACCAGCGAGACTCGACCGTCTTGCGGCACGCCGACGTCGCAGATGACGACGCGGCCGCCGGACCGGGCGACTCGAAACATCTCGGCGATCGCGGTTGCCTTGTCGCCGAATTCGGCGAGTCCGCCGTGGTGGAACACCGCATCGAACGAGGCGTCCGCGTACGGCAGGTGCGCCGCCTCGCCCTCAACCAGCGCCGCGGCGATTCCGAGCCCGGTCAGCTTCCGGTCACAAACGCCCAGCATGCCCGGAGAGATATCGAGGCCGACCAGCCAGCCTGATGGGCCGATCTGAGGGGCGATCAAGGGAAGGTTCGTTCCGGTGCCGACGGAGACTTCGAGGACGCGGTCGCCAGGCTTCAGTCGCAGGCGGCGGACGGCCTTGCGGCGCTCACGCGTTGGTGAGGCTCCGCGCAGGAACGCCGCGACTTTGTTTGCCCAATCGTAGAAGCGAGCCCGGCGGTCGTAGTAGGCTTGTGAGCGGCGCTCGGGCTCGTGCATCGGGTAATCCGGGCCAAGCGTACATCACTCGTCCTGGTAGTATTCAGCGCCCAGGGTGATCTGTTCCTCTCGGCGACCGGATGTGGATAGTCGGGCATCTGTGACATGTAGTCATTGACGCCGAGACGTCCAGACGTCTAATTTGGTCGATGATGGTTACGAAGTACCGCCCGGGTCAGATCAGGGACGCGATAATCGAGGCACTTGCAGGTAATTCGGCTGTACTATCCCTAGGCGAGATCGAAGCTCAGGTGTCGAGCAAACTTGCTGACGTTCCGGCTTCGTCCATCCGATCATACTTGCGTTTGAACACGCCGGATATCTTTGTGCGTCCCAGCCGGGCGCACTACATGCTCAAAGAGCAGGCCTCGTTTCTATTTTCCTCGAGCGTTGCACGTAAAAGGAGGATCCCCGCTTTCCGCACAGGCTACGCAACGCTGTACAACGACGATTGTTTCGAGTGGTTAAGCAACTGCGAGCGAAGTAGCGTACACGCGGTCGTCACTGACCCCCCCTACGGGTTGGTGGAATACTCAGAAACTCAACAAGACAAACTGAGATCGGGTCGCGGAGGAGTGTGGCGCATCCCTCCATCCTTCGACGGAGCAAAGCGTGCCCCCCTGCCACGGTTCACGGTTCTGAAATCGACGGATTTGCGCGCCCTTGACGTTTTCTTCCACACCTGGGCTCGGCTGTTGTTGCCGGCCCTCGTGCCTGGAGCGACCGTGATAGTCGCGAGTAATCCACTTGTTTCATACGTCTTGTCGGGAGCTCTTGCCCGCGCGGGACTAGAACGAAGGGGTGAGATTGTTCGTCTGGTGATGACGATGCGTGGTGGTGATCGACCGAAAGCCGCACACGAAGAATTTCAAGATGTAAGTGTGATGCCCAGGTCGATGTGGGAGCCGTGGCTGGTGTTTAGAAAGCCGATTGAAGGTCGTGTTCAGGACAATCTTCGAAAATGGAAGACGGGAGGATTCCTTCGGCCATCGGAGAAGAAGCCCTTTGGGGATGTTATCCAATCGGCGCCGACGGGCCGCGCGGAGAGAGCGATCGCAAAGCATCCGAGTCTCAAGCCCCAAGCATTCCTTCGAGAGTTGGTCCGAGCTGTCTTGCCGCTCGGGGAGGGTGTCGTACTTGATCCGTTCGCCGGTTCGGGATCTACGCTAGCGGCCGCAGAGGCAGTGGGCTATAGCAGTATCGGTGTCGAAAAGGACGGGCATTACTTCGAAATAGCTCGTCGTTGCATCCCGGAATTGGCCAAGCTACGCGTGGGTGCGACGAGCGTCTAGGTAGACCCAGTTCTGCCTAAAGCGAGCGATGCCAACCCGATTCAGAGTAGCCGTGCGTGTGCCGAGTTCACCTCTCGGATTGCGGCGGAAGTCTTCAACGCTCACCTCCCCAACATAGACTTCGGTGAATCTCATCGGAAATCTCTCGATTGCTGGTTCGGTCGCGTTGTCGACCACGTAGACAAAGGCAGCCATCCACTGTGCGCGGGCACCGTGGGTGTCGACGGCACCCCCTCGCTTCCGAGTCGATTTAATTTCCACACCGTGGGAGCCGGCTTTAACGCTATTCAACGGGTATCGGCCCTGAACAACGAGGTCGGGATGTCCATTGAAATACCTGTTCTCTGTCAGAGTTCTTGAATGCTTCGCTAAGCTGGCAGTCAACATATCCGACAAGACGCCAGACATGATGGCTGGCCGCAACATATCATCGAGACGCCGCAGCCCCTTGTCGATGAGGAGCGTGTTCACATCGAGGAAGAAATCGTAGATGTCCTGCATCGCGATCTCGAAATCATTGACACGTAGTTCGTACGGCAGAACGGCATCGTTGTTTAACTTGGTTCTGTCCACGTTGCTCCGTTGGATAGGCATAATCCTCGATCTCGATCTCCTCGTCACATATATCCGTCGAAGGAGCGACTGTCCAGCCCTACCCAGTACATCAGAGGCTCACTCGTCCTGGTAGTACTCTGCGCCCAGGTGGGTGATCTGTTCCTCGCCCATGAGCCAGCGGAGGGTGACCCTCACCCCTAACCCCTCTCCCGTGCGCGGGAGAGGGGCACTCGATTGTGGCTGACGACGAGGTTGTTCAGGCGTGCAGAGGCCAGGCTTCGGCATCACTCGTCCTGGTAGTACTCTGCGCCCAGGTGGGTGATCTGTTCCTCGCCCATGAGCCAGCGGAGGGTGTTCTTGAGCTTTGTCTGCTGAATGAAGAGGTCGTGCTCCGGGTAGACGCTGGGGGCGTGCTGCGGGCTCTTGAAGTAGAACGATAGCCACTCCTGGATGCCCTTGAGGCCGGCGCGCTTGGCGAGGTCAAGGAAGAGCGCGAGGTCAAGCACGAGAGGCGCGGCGAGGATGGAGTCGCGGCAGAGGAAGTCGATCTTGATCTGCATGGGGTAACCGAGCCAGCCGAAGATGTCGATGTTGTCCCAGCCCTCTTTGTTGTCACCACGCGGCGGGTAGTAGTTGATCCGCACCTTGTGGAAGATGTTGCCGTACAGCTCGGGGTAGAGGTCAGGCTGAAGGACGTACTCAAGCACGCCGAGCTTGGACTCCTCTTTCGTCTTGAAGCTTTCGGGGTCGTCGAGCACTTCGCCGTCACGGTTGCCGAGGATGTTGGTGGAGTACCAGCCAGCGACGCCGAGCATGCGGGCCTTGAGCATTGGCGCGAGGACGGTCTTTATCAGCGTCTGGCCTGTCTTGAAGTCCTTGCCGCAGATCGGGACGCCGCGGTCGTTGGCGAGCGTGACCAGGGCCGGCGTGTCGACGGTGAGGTTGGGGGCGCCGTTGGCGAAGGGGACGTTTTCCATGAGAGCGGCCCAGCCGTAGAGCATGGAGGGTGCGATTGAGGGGTCGTTCGACTCCATCGCGGCCTCGAGGTTTTCGAGGTTGGCGTGAGTTTCGCCGGGCTCGAGGAAGATCTCGGTGGAGGCGCACCAGACCATCACGAGGCGGTCGCACTTGTTCTGCTCCTTGAAGGCGCGGATGTCGGCACGGATCGCTTCGGCGGCTTCCATTTTGGTGCCGGTGTGCTTGACGTTGGTGCCGTGCAGGCGCTTCACGTAGAAGTCGTCGAAGACGGCTGGAATCGGTACGATCTGCTTCAGGAAGTCGGCGATTGGCTCGATGTGTTCGTGACGGTCGAGGACACCGGCCTTGATCGCGGCCTCGTAGGCGGTGTCGGGGAACGGGTCCCAGGCGCCGAAGACGATCTGGTCGAGGCCAGCGAGTGGGACGAAGTCGCGGACGAGGGGCATGCGGTTCTCCGTGCGTTTGCCGAGGCGGATTGTGCCCATCTGCGTGACGGAGCCAATCGGGCGACCGGAGCCGCGTCGGGCGTGCTCGACACCGGAGATGAAGGTGGTGGCGACAGCGCCGAGGCCGACGAGGAGGATGCCGAGGCGTCCGCCCGCGGGGGCGATTTCGTGAGTTTGTTTGGCAATAAAGTCTTTCGCTTCCAAGACGATCCCTTTCTGTCTGGCAAGTGACATAAGTGGCCCGTGCCACTGCGCTGGGATTCTGCCGGTGGTGGCCCAGTGCTCTACGGTGCTCTGACGCCGGCCCAGGAGGCCGGCAAGCGCGGATTGGCCTCCGAAGCGCTTGATGACGCGCTCGGAGGGGGTGAGATCGGTGTCCATGCGGATGATTCTAACGGAAATTTCGTTAGACGGGCATGAGAATCAGTCGCTCAGCGTGTGGATAAGCCTGCGAGATTGTGGATAAATCCGGCTAGTCCGCCAGTGCGAAGATCTTGCGGGGGCGCCACATCGCGATCGCGGCGTCGTAGCGGATGATGCCGACGAGCGAGCCGTCTTCGGCGTAGGCGCGGGCTTCGGTGACGTCGGCGGGGTGTTCGTGCTCGCCGAGGTCTGCGGCCTGGCCGTGGCGCATGTCCTTCTCGTCCTCGATGTCGAGCGTGATTGAGGGGAGTTGCATGAGACCGCAGTCGATCGGCTGGAGGAGCTCGGGCCAGGTGGCGGCATCGAACGCGGCGGCGAGGGTTGCTTCGTCGGCGCAGGCTTCGACGGCGAAGGGGCCGACGCGCGTGCGTTCCAGAGACGTTAGGTGGGCGCCACAGCCGAGCGCTGCGCCCAGGTCGTGCGCGATGGAGCGGATGTAGGTGCCACGGCCGCACTCGACCTCGATCTCGGCGTCAGGGGAGGCGAAGCGCAGGAGATCGAGCCGGTCGATGCTCGCTGGCCGCGCCTTCATCGCGACGTCCTCGCCGCGGCGGGCGCGAGTGTACGCGCGCTCGCCGTCGACTTTGACGGCGCTGTGGGCGGGCGGGACCTGTGTGATGTCGCCAATGAATGGGGACAGCGCATCGCGGAGCTGCGTCTCGCTCACGTTCACGTCAGCGGTGGCGACGATGTCACCCTCGGCGTCGTAGGTTGTCGTTTCGACGCCGAGGCGGATGGCAGCGCGGTAGGTCTTTGGCAGGTCCATGAGGTATTCGGTGATGCGGGTGGCCTGGCCAAGGAGGACGAGCAGGGTGCCGGTGGCCATCGGGTCGAGGGTGCCGGCGTGGCCGACGCGGCGCTCGCCGGTGGCGCGGCGAACGTAACGAACGATGTCGAAGGAGGTCTTGCCGGCGGGCTTGTTGACCGGCAGGATGCCGGAAGTCACTGGTACCGCTTCGAAGTCCTTTCCCGGGGAAATAGGAAATAGGAAATAGGAAATAGGACCAGGCGCGATCCGGGTTCGGGGGTCATCGTCCGAATAGGTTATGGCAGATGAGCTCTACTCGGAAGGCTCGCTGGGGGTTGTTGGGCCGACCTTGCGCATGAGCTCGAGGACGCGGGCGGCTTCTTCGATCGTCTCGTCGAGGGCGAAGATTAGCGCCGGAATCTTGCGGATGCGCAGGCGGTGCAACAGTTCGCGGCGAAGGAATGGTACGGCGTGATTGAGCGCCTCGATTGAGTTGCGCTTCTCATCAGCGTCTCCGAGGACGCTGGTGTGCACAACGGCGCTCTCGAGGTCAGGCGCAACGTCGACGCGGGTGATCGAAACGATGGGAGCGAGACGCGGGTCACGAATCTCGCGGATGAGGTCGGCCAGCTCTTCCTGGAAGAGACCGTTGAGACGCGCCATCCGTCTGTTCATCACGCTACCCTCCTTAGCCTCGCCAGCCCCGCCGCCCCCGAGGCTGGAAAGCCTCGGCTACGTGAGGGTTATGACGGGTCGTCTCAACGTATTCCCTTGTTATCCGCGCTGTTCGGTGTGGAAGGCTTCGATGATGTCGCCAACCTGGAACGTCTCGAAGCGCTCGACACCGATGCCGCACTCCTGGCCATTCCCCATCTCGCGGACGTCGTCCTTGAAGTGGCGGAGGCTGGAGACGCGGCTCTCGTGCAGCATTTCGCCGCCGCGCAGCACGCGGGCGAGCGAGTTGCGGCGCACGAGGCCGTCGGTCACAAAGCAGCCGGCGATGCGGCCGCCGCGCACGCGGAAGAGCGCGCGGACTTCAGCATGGCCGTCGGTGATCTCGGCGAAGACGGGCTCCATGAGACCCTTGACGGCCTTCTCCATGTCCTCGATTAGCTCGTAGATGATCTGATACTGGCGGATGTCGATGCGCTCCATCTCGGCGACGCGGCGGGCGCCGGTGTCGGTCTTCACGTGGAAGCCGACGATGATGGCGCGCGAGGCGGTGGCAAGCATGACGTCCGACTCGGTGACGTTGCCGACGCCGGTGCGGATGACGTTCAGGCGCACCTCGGAGCCGGAGAGCGGGAGGAGCGAGTCGCGGATCGCCTCGACCGAGCCGTTGGCGTCCGCCTTGACGATCACGTTGAGGTCTTTGCTGCGGCCGGCGGCGATATCGCCGGAGATCGCTTCGAGGGTGAGGCCGCGGCCGGCTTCGGCGTCGTCACGCTCGCGGTCTTCGGCGGCGTCGCGGGCTTCGCGCTCATCGTCGACGACGGAGAACGGGTCGCCGGGTCGCGGCGCGGTGTTCAGGCCCATGATCTCGACAGGCATGGACGGCAACGCTTCGCTAACGCGGTCGCCACGTTCGGTGAACATGGCCTTGACCTTGCCCCAGCTCCCGCCGGCTACCACGATGTCGCCGAGCCGCAGTGTGCCCTTCTGCACGATGACGGTGGCCATGGGGCCGCGGTTAGCATCCTTCTCTGATTCGACGATTACACCTTCGGCGGGCAGGTTGGGGTTGGCTTTGAGCTCGCCGACTTCGGCGACGAGGAGGATGTGCTCGAGCAGGTCGTCGAGGCCTTCGCCGGTCTTGGCGGAGACGGGGACGGCGATGACGTCGCCGCCGAACTCTTCGATGACGACGCTCTTCTGGACGAGGTCTTGTTTCACTTTGTCGGCGTTTGCGGCCGGGAGGTCGATCTTGTTGATGGCGACGATCATCGGCACCTTGGCGGCGCGCGCGTGGTCGATCGCCTCGATGGTCTGGGGCATCACGCTGTCGTCTGCGGCGACGACGAGGACGGCGATGTCTGTGACGCTGGCGCCGCGCGCGCGGAGGGCGGTGAACGCTTCGTGGCCGGGGGTGTCGATGAAGGTGATCTTCTTCGGACCGTCCGGCGACGGAACTTCGACCTGGTAGGCGCCGATGTGCTGGGTGATCGCGCCGACTTCGCTGGCGGTGACGTTCGTCTTGCGGATGGCGTCGAGGAGGCTGGTCTTGCCGTGGTCGACGTGGCCCATCACGGTAACGACGGGGGGCCGGGTGACGAGCCCGGCCTCTTCTTCGGCCGTTACTTCGTCTTCGGGACTAGCACCGGCGGCTGTTACGCCGTCCTCAGCCTCCGGGGCGAAGCCGAGCGCTTCGGCGACGGCGGCGGCTGTGTCGTAATCGACAGTCTGGTTGATTGCGGCCATTACGCCGCGCTTCATCAGCTCTTTGATGATATCGACGCCGCTTACGTTTAGCTCGACGCCGAGGTCGCGGACGGTGAGTTGTCGCGGCAGTTTGACGATACGCGGCGGCGGTGCTGGTGCGGCGTCACGTTGCTGAGTCAAGCGCTCACCTCGCTGACGCCGGCGTACTCACGCAGGCCGCGCAGGTCGTCTGCGGAGAGTTTTGTCTTCAGCGATCGCTCGAGGCGGCCCTTCTTGAGCGCCAGCTCCCAGCATTCGGGCTGCTGGTGTACGTAGGCGCCGCGGCCGGCCTTCTTGCCGGTTGGATCAGCGACGACACCGCCCTCCGGCTGGCGGACGACGCGGACGAGCTCGCGCTTGTTCGTCGTCGTGTTGCAGCCGATGCATGTGCGCTGCGGCACGGGGCGTGTTTTCAGCGGGGTAGTCGTCAACTGTTCTCCTTCTCCAACTCGGCTTCTTCCTCAGGAGTATCTTTCCAAGTGTCGCCGTACTCTTCGAGCAGCTCCGCGAAGTCTTCGTCTTCGTCGACGACGGCGAAGCGGCGAGAGCGCTTCGGGGGCTTGCCCTTGACGCCGACGCCTTCTTCTTGCTGCTGGGGGACGCCGCGCTCTTTCTTCTTGGCGCCCTTCTTCTTGGACTGCTGGCTCGTCGTGGCCGTCTGCAGGTCTTCGGCGAAACGAAGGCCACCGGCCGCGGCGGGTTGCGGAACTCCGGCGGGACGATCGATGACCTCGGTCCACGGCTCTGCCGTTTCGGTGCGCGGCGACGTTGGCGCGCCGGGCGCTGCTGTCGCTACGCCTGTCGACTGCGGCATCTCGGGCACGAAGCCTTCGCCCATAGCGGACTCGGGCTTGATGTCGATGCGCCAGCCGGTGAGCTTGGCGGCGAGGCGGGCGTTCTGTCCCTCCTTGCCGATGGCGAGCGAGAGCTGCCGGTCCGGCACGATGACGGAGGCGGTGTTCGCCTCGTCGTCGTTGCGGACGGAGAGTACCTGCGCCGGTGAAAGCGCGTTGGCGACGAACTTCGAGGGCTCGGCGTCCCACTGGATGACGTCGATGCGCTCGCCGTTCAGTTCGTTGACGATGTTCTGGATGCGGATGCCCCGCAGGCCGACGCACGAACCGACCGGATCGACGCCTTCCTGTCGCGCTGACACGGCGACTTTGCTGCGGTAGCCGGCCTCACGCGCAATCGACTTGATCTCGACGACGCCCCGGTAGATCTCGGGCACTTCCAGCTCAAACAGCCGCTTGAGCAGGTTCTTGTGCGTGCGCGAGAGGATGAGCTGAGGGCCGCGGATCGAACGGTGCACTTCGAGGAGGTAGAACTTCATGCGCTGGCCGCCGCGGTAGTGCTCGTTGCGGACTTGCTCCGTGATTGGGAAAACGGCTTCGGTCTTGCCGAGGTCAACGATGATGTGCTTTGGCTCGATGCGCTGGACGACGCCGGAGACTATGTCGCCCTCGCGGTTCGAGAACTCTTCGAAGACCATCTCGCGCTCGGCCTCACGCAGGCGCTGGAGGACGACTTGCTTGGCTGTCTGCGCGGCGATACGGCCGGCGGCACCCGGGTGCACTTCGTCCTGGATCGCCTCGCCGAGCTGCATGTCGGGTCGCAACTTGCGCGCGTCCTGCAGCGAGATCTCGGTCTCGGGGTCGGCGACCTCGGCGACGATGGTGCGTTCGAGGTAGACGTGGTGATCGCCGGTCTCCCGGTCTATCTTGACGGCGACGTTGCCCTGAAGCTGAACGTCTTTCTTGTATGCAGAGACAAGAGCCGCCTCCATTGCCTGGAGCACGACTTCACGCGGCAGATTCTTCTCTGCCGCGAGTTGCGTTATGGCGATCATGAACTCGCTTTTAGCCGTGGCTGTTCCTCCTCTACGCGGTCCTTCCCGGCGGCGATTTTGTGCGCTTCCGGGATAAAAAAAAGTGGGTGCCACCCCACTCTCATAAGAGCGCGTATTTCCGTAAGAATCATAGCACCAAACAGATACCGAAAACAAGATTCTTCACATAAGACAGGTGCGAGGTTTGAGGTTGCGAGGTGTGAGTTTTCTAGATAGGGAAGGGAGGTCAGAGGTGAGCGGTGTCTGCGCCCTTACTCCGGCGCGGGAGGGGCGACTGGTGGTGGGTGGAGAGAGGGGTTGTCGCTCAGTCAGCGGCGTTCGGGCGCAACCGACGCGTCGGCCTCCCGGCCCCGCCAGGTCCTTCCTTCGTCTGGATGACAAAGGTGGGTGGATGACCGACGCGTCAGACTCCCGGCTCGCCAGGTCCTTCCTTCGTTTGGATGATCGGTCGGCAGGATGGGCAGGGGTGAGTGGTGTCTTACGCCAGGCGGGTGCGTATGGCTTCGGCGGCGCCTTCGAGGGGGATGAGCTCGCTCTCGGTGGCGGTACGGGGGCGGACTTCGAGGGAGCCTTTGTCGAGGTTGCGGGGGCTGACGGTGACGCGCAGGGGCATACCGAGGAGATCGGCGTCGTTGAACTTCACGCCGGGTGTCTCGTCGCGGTCGTCATAGAGGGCTTCGATACCGGAGGCTTTCAACTCGTCATAAAGCTTGTCGGCGATTTCGCGGACGCCGGCTTTGTCGGGCTGGATGGCGACGATGTGCACGGGGAAGGGGGCGAGGTCGGGCGGCCAGATGATGCCGTTCTCGTCGTGGTGCTCTTCGACGAGGGCGGCGAGCAGGCGCTCGATGCCGATGCCGTAGGAGCCCATGATTGCGGGTTGCTGCTTGCCATCGGCGTCGAGGAAGAGGGCGCCCATCATCTCGGAGTAGCGGGTGCCCAGCTTGAACACCTGCCCCATCTCGATGCCGCGGCGGGCTTCCATAGGCGTGCGGCAGTTGGCGCAGAGGTAGCCGGCCTGGGCGAGGGCGATGTCGGCGACGGTGTCGGCCTTCCAGTCACGGTCGTAGTTAGTGTTGCGGACGTGCTTGTCGGGCTTGTTGGCGCCGGCGACGAGGTTGCGTTCTTGCGTGACCAGATCGTCGGCGACGATGCGCATGCCTGTGAGGCCGACAGCGCTGGCGGAACCGGCGACGATGCCGTGCTTGCGGACGTCGGCGTCGTCCATGGGGCGGAGGTCGATGGCGCGGAGGGCGGAGCGGAGCTTGGCTTCGTTGACCTCCATGTCGCCGCGGATGGCGACGAACACGGGGGTTCCCTCACCCCCTGCCCCCTCTCCCGCTGCGGCGGGCGAGGGGGTAACGTCGTCGATGAGGGTAGCCGTATAAAAGACGGCCTTGCAGGTCTGCGACTCGGGGACGTTGAGGAAGGTCGCGAGGTCAGCGATGGTCTTCTGGCCGGGCGTGTCGATCTCTTCGAGGGGGAGCGGGTCGGAGGAGGCGTGGGCGGGCTCTTTGACGAAGGCGGCGACCTCGGCGTTGGCGGCGTAGCCACAGTTGGGGCAGAGGAGGCAGGTGTCCTCGCCGATGTCGGTGAGGTAGAGGAACTCGTGGGTGTCTTTGCCGCCCATGGCTCCGGAGTCAGCGAGGGCGGGGATGGTGGGGACGCCGCAGCGGTCGAAGATGCGCTTGTAGGCGTCGTACATGAGCTGGTAGGAGCGGTCGAGGCCTTCCCAGTCGGTGTCGAAGGAGTAGGCGTCTTTCATGATGAACTGGCGCAGGCGGATGAGGCCGCCGCGAGGGCGGGGCTCGTCGCGGAATTTGGCAGCGATCTGGTAGAGGAGGGCGGGGAGGTCGCGGTAGGACTGGACGTTGCGCTTGAAGATTTCGACGAAGATTTCTTCGTGGGTGGGGCCGAGGGCGAAGGTGCGGCCGTGGTGGTCTTCGAGGGTGAAGAGGATTTCGCCCATGGTCTTGTCTCGGCCGGACTGCTGGTAGAAGTCGATGGGGAGGAGTGCGGGCATGAGGACTTCCTGGCCACCGCAGGCGTCCATTTCTTCGCGGACGATGGCTTCGATGCGGCCGAGGACTTTGAGGCCGATGGGCAGGTATGTGTAGACGCCGGCGGCGAGTGGTGTGGCGAGCCCAGCCCTGAGGAGGAGCTTGTGGGAGGCGCTCTCGGCCTCAGCGGGGGCCTGGCGGAGGGTTTTGGCGAAGAGGCGGGACATGCGCATGGGGGCATTATGGAAGGAGGAAGAGGGAAGAGGGAAGGGGACGGGCGAATAGTGAATAGTGAATAGTGAAGGGAACGAGGATGGAAGAGGGAGTACGGAAGGCGGCGGCGGTGGTTTGATTGTGCTGGGCGGTTTGTACCTGTTGTTTGATTGAACTTCGGGTCGTTTTTCGTTGGGACGGCTTGTGAATCTGGTTGGGCGCGAAATGTTTGATTGATTTCGGTTGTGGCGTTGGTGGGGTGTGGGACGATCAGAGGCTGTGAGCACGGGTGGGTGGTAGGTTGCGGGGGATTGTGGGGAGGGGTGCGATTGGCGGGCGGGATGGGGCGGATGGTCACGACGCTACGATATGAGGGCGGGGTGGGACTAGGAAGGGGGAAATGGCACAGTCCGAGGCGGTGATGCAGACAGGCAGCGTAGACGATTTAGAGATGTCCCCATTCCACTGTCATTGCGTCCTAGTGGAAGAGTCCGAGACGGGGTAGCATGAATTCGATGCATCCGGCGATGAAGACTCTGAGCTTTGAGAATGGCAAAGCGGACCTCGCAGATTTGCTGCCGGAGGAGTTACGCTTCGCAGCGATCCGACTGGATCAAACGATGATTCCGAGTCTGGCGCGTAATCCCCGCGTGGCTGGCGACATTGAAGACGCTGTCCGCCGGGTTCCGACTCACCATCGTTTGTACCTCGGGGACTCGCGAGACATGTCGATGGTTGAGGATGAATCCGTCCAGCTGGTCGTGACCTCGCCGCCCTATTGGACGCTAAAAGAGTATCCCGCGAACGCCGCACAATTGGGAGCTGTCGACGATTACGATGGCTTCTTGGCTCAACTTGATGAAGTATGGCGAGAATGCTTACGCGTTCTCGTGCCAGGTGGCAGGATTGTGGTTGTGGTTGGCGATGTTTGTCTACCTCGTCGGCGATTCGGGCGGCATTCGGTCTTCCCACTGCACGCAAGTATTCAGGAACATTGCCGGGCAATCGGCTTGGACAACCTCGCGCCAATTATTTGGCACAAGATCGCGAATGCTAGATACGAGGTCGCGGGAGGTGGCGGTTTCTTGGGGAAACCATATGAGCCGAACGCGATCATTAAGAATGACGTAGAATACATTCTCTTCCTGCGGAAGCCTGGAGGATATCGAAGTCCTTCGAGTGTGGAACGAGTGCTCTCTTTGATTCCTGAAGAAAAGCATCGGGAATGGTTCCAACAGATCTGGACGGTACCTGGTGCCTCTACGAGGGATCACCCCGCTCCGTTTCCCCTTCAGCTAGCCGAGCGGTTGGTTCGCATGTTCTCGTTCGTTGGGGATACGGTATTGGACCCATTCATGGGGACGGGTACCGTGACGCTGGCTTCTTCAAAGTGGGGACGCAATAGTGTCGGCGTTGAGGTGGAAGAAGACTACCTCAGGTATGCTGCGCGGCGCCTAGCCGAGTCCGGGCAATCGCAACTGCCATTTGTCCATGTCGAAGCGTAGCCTTCCCTTCGAGGCGCCGAGTAATTTCTTTTCGGTCGCCGTGCGTAGTTTCTGGTCGACGCGGGACAACCAATCCGTCCGGGGAATTCTCGATCAGGGAGCCCGTTCGGCAGTCACCGGTGGGCAACAAATGAATGGTTTCGCGGAGGCGCTGATCAAACTGTTGCGTCAGTACGGCGTTCCTCAGAGTGAGATATTCAGCCTTCGTGGGAAAACACTCCCAGGATTCTATCGACCTACTAAGGATTGGGATCTGCTTGTCGTTTCGAAGGGTCGGTTGCTCGCGGCTATCGAGCTCAAGTCCCAAGTCGGCCCGTCCTTCGGAAATAATTTCAACAATCGAAGTGAGGAGGCGCTTGGCACCTCACTAGACCTGTGGACTGCCTTTAGGGAGGGCGCCTTCCCGATGGCACCCAGGCCATGGCTTGGATACTTGTTCTTGCTGGAGGATTGTCCGGCGTCGCGCAGGCCCATTCGGACGGCCGAGCCGCACTTCCCAGTGCGGGAGGAGTTTCGAGATGCGTCATATGCGGAACGCTACGTGCTGTTATGTCGGAAGCTCGTTCTGGAGCGCCAGTACGATTCGTCCTGCCTCCTCTTTTCGGATCGAAAGACCGCCAGGAAGCGACCAAACTATGCGGAGGCAGGGGAGGATCTTGGTGCTCACCAGTTTCTAAATCAGCTGTTATCGCATGTCTCGAACGTAGATCGCTGATTCGTCGCCCCTAAACCGTCCCCGCTGGCCCGCCCGACGCCCGCATGCGTTCGCGGTCGCGTTCGTTGTCGATGAGGAGCTGGATGTGCTCGGGGTCTGGGACGCGGCCGATGACGGCCGCTAGTCACAGGAGGGGAGCAGGTCGATCCAGTAGTCGCCGCCGTAGACGGTGGCTTTGGTGCCGAAGGCTAGCTCGTAGTTGCGGGGCTCGGAGGTGATTGCGGAGCAGAAGTCGGTGAAGGCGGCGTCGCGCGTGAAGTAGTCCTGGGAGAGTTTGGTGTAGGTGACGGGCCGGTCGGAGCCGCCCTGGCTGGCGCAGAGGCCGCCGCCTTCGAACTGGCAGGCGAGGGAGCTCTTGAGCGAGGACTCTTGCGAGATCCAGATGGTGCCGCCGGAGACGTTGGTCAGGACGTAGACGGCGTACGGCTCTTCGGCGACGGTGTTGGTGGGGGCGGCGGGAGGCTCGCCGCGCGGGTCGTTGACGGCGCTGCCGTACTCGGCGGTGGGGCTGTCGGCGCTCATTTCGCCGGCGATGATGCTGCCTCCGTAGACGAGTCCGCCGAGGGTGATGACGGTGGCGGCGATGCCGGCCAGTGTAGCGGCGCCACCGGTGAGGCCGATGACGGAGCCGATGCGGCCGAAGAATCCGAGGGCTCGGCCGCCGGTGGCGACGGAGCCGGCGACTGATCCGGCTGATCCGGAGAGGGTCGCTGTCTCGGCGGCGGCGGCTTCGAGGGAGGCGAGCTCGCCGGCGCCTTCGAGGGCCTGCGAGGCGCTGTAGACCTGGCGCGCGAAGGAGGCAGCGGCCTCGGTGGTTGGGCCGCCGCTGAGCTGGGCGCCGATCTCGCCCTGGGCGGCGTGGAGGGCGTGCATGAACTCGCCGAGGCTGACGTTCATGTTGGAGGCGGCGGCTTCGAGGGAGGCGCGGGAGAGGATGCCGCGGGAAACTTCGATGCCCAGCTTGCGGAGGAGGGGGAGTTCGATGGCGGGAATCGGTCCAGGCATAGCAATCGCTCCTGTTCTCGCCCGAAAACGGGGAGATGATCTGTCTGGGAGACGACAGGGGTGAGGCGATTGTTACGGGTGGGTGCGAGAAGTGGTCAAGTTGCCGAGCGCGCGCTAAACGGTGCCGGCGGGGCCGCCGGAGACGCGCTGGCGTTCGCGGTCGCGTTCGTTGTCGATGAGGAGCTGGATGCGCTCGGGGTCTGGGACGCCGCTGATGATGAAGGGTTTGTCTTCGGTGCCGGCGGTGGCGAGGAGGACGTCGCCGAAGTGGAGGATGGTGGCGAAGAGGCCTTTGCGCTGGATGCTGATGTCCTGGACGTTGACGAGGTCTGCGGTGTTGACTCGGAGGTTGAAGGGGTTGGATTTGTAGCTGTCGATGATGCGCTGGTTGGAGATGACCCAGATGTCGTTGCGGTAGCGGTAGAAGTTGAGGAGTAGTCGGAGGCCCCAGTAGGCGACCCAGATGAGGGCGATGATCCACCAGAAGATGCCGAGGTCGTCGAGGATGCCGATGGCGCTGAGGATGATGCTGGCGACGGTGACGGGGACGATGGCGTAGAGGGTCCAGAGGATGGTGAGGGGCCAGAGGAAGAACCAGTGTTTGCGGACGAGCTGGAGGATGGTTTCGCCGTGCTGGAGGGGGAAGGGGAGTTTGATGGTGTGGATTTGAGGTTGCGGTGGCGCGGGTAGAGGCGGGGGTGTGGGTTGGGTGGTCATGATGGTGGGTAGTTTACGGTGGGTCGAGGGTTGAGGGTCAAGGGTTGAGGGTTGAGGGTTGAGGGTGAAGGGTGGGATGAGTGGCCCCGCACCGCCCCACCCGCCCCAAAAAATAGAAGAGTCCGGGGGACACCCCCGGAGCCCCCGGTATGGGCCTGCGGCCCCTTCACTTGCGCTTTTGTTCGTTGTGCAGCGCTGAGGGACGGGCGGGGACGAATTCGATGGGGCACTTCGGCGGGCTCAGTTTGCGGTGTCGACCGGCGGTCGACGGTCCTTCGACGGGCTCAGGATGAGCGGATTGGATTGAAGTGCGTCGGACGCTCACGACAGGGGCTAGTCGGGTGGGGGGATGATGATGGGCTCGCCGGTGTTGACGACTTCGAAGGCGTCGCCGGTGATGGATTTGAGGTCGCCGAGGTTGTCGTCGGACCAGCGGGAGTCGGGGGAGCCGGAGATGTACCAGTCGCTGCCGTTGTCGGCGACGAACATGCCGTACTTTTTGAGGGCGGTGCAGACGACCTGGATTTCGGCGGAGGCCCAGGAGCAGTCGTAGGAGGACTTCATGCGGAAGCGCAGGCCCATGGGCGGGACGTTGGGGTCGGTGGTGCCGGAGGCTTCGTGGGTGGCGGGGTGGATGAAGGCGTGCTGGGTGTCGCGGACGGTGAAGCGGAGGGCGTGATCGATGACGCCGGACTGGACTTCGGAGTAGCGGACGAGGCCGGCGAAGATGGGGAGGCCGGCGGCGTCGGCGCTGGTCCAGGTGTCGGGGCGCAGGGCGTTGGAGTTGAGGTCGAAGATGGCGGCGGAGCCGGTGTCCCAGGACTGGCCGTTGTTGACGGGATGCGAGTCGAACGTCTCGTAGAGCTTGCAGGCGGTCTCGTCGATGACGATGACGTGGCGGTCGCCGCCGAAGTTGTCGGTGTTGGGCGCGCCGACGGGCTGGCCCTCGACGGGGACGTTGGCGGGGATGGGGTAGGGGCCGGGATCGGAGTCGCCGTAGTAGTAGGTGATCGGGACTTTGGGCTGGTTGCCGCCGACGATGGCGTAGGGGATGCCGATGGGCGCGCCGTCCCAGACGGTACCGAAGTCGGGGTGCAGGTGTGTCTGGCGGCCGACGAAGTCGACGTAGTTGTCGGAGTTCTGATCGACCGGGAAGTTGGAGATATCGGTGTTCCACCAGTTGTCGGCGGGGAAGACCTGGCAGTTGGGCTCGCCGGCAAAGCGCGGGGTCTGGCCGGGGACGGGGGTGTTGGTTGGATGCGGCGTCGGCGTTGGCGTGTGAGTCGAAGCGCCGGGTTGAGTTGGAGTCGGGGCGTCGGAGGAAGCGGGCGTCGTGGTTGGTGTTGCGGTGAGAATTGCGGGGGACGTCGGCGTTGGCGTGAAGGTTGGCCCAGGTGGCGGGCTGAGGGTGGCGCCCGCGGAAGTTGGCGGCGATGCGGTCGGCGTTAGCTGGTAGAACGAGCCGACGGGGAGGCAGTTGTGGATGTCGGGCATGGGGTGGCCGGTGAGGTGGGCGAGGATGCGGAGGGCGTCGTTGGGGGTGTCGAGGTGGTCGCAGTCGGTGTCGCCGTTGTAGTAGCAGGCGGGTGCGCTACCGACGTTCGCGGAGCGCTGGAGGACGAGGAGTGCGTCGTCGATGGTGACGTTGAGGTCGCAGTCAGCGTCGCCCTGTACGCCGGAGGCGCCTGCGCCGCGCGAGGCGGCGATGGTGACGGCGGCGGCGAAGGCGAGGAAGAGGGCGGCGGCGATGATGGTGCGGATCATCTCTCTAATAACGTAGACGACGGTGAGTGGGTGCGGTGGTTAGGGCGAGGGGTTAGGGTTGGTGAAGGGACGGGGAACAAACCGACAAACCGACAAACAAGGAAGGCGATGCGAGGGAATGGCCGCAGATTTACGCAGCGTGCCGAAGGCAGCCAAGGGTTTTGCGCAGATGATTTTGGCGTTGGTTGGTGAGCGAGGTGTTGTGACTCCGCTCGTCCTTCGAGAACCTCAGGATGAGCGGAGGAGGCGGCATCCTGGGCGTGCGTTGTGGCCTTCGCCTGCATTAGCGTCGGTGTCGGTGGGCGGAGTGTCGCTTGAGCGCAGGGACGTGGTTGCGGCTGAGTCGCGGGG
>JBGPBZ010000026.1:0-23506 GCA_041481535.1 Dehalococcoidia bacterium
CGTGCTGTGGCCTGCGGCTACGGCGCCGTCTACTCGGTGTTCCCGACGTTCGGCCCCTGCGACATGGCCACGTTCGGTGGCTCACCCAACAACACCGCCGCTGTGAGCGACAACGTTGGCGCGAACGACAAGCCGTTCCTCAGCACGTTTCCCTATGTTGCTGAGCCGCAATCCGGCTTTGACCACGGGCATGACCAGGAGGACCACCACACGTCCATTCTCCCGGCAAGCGTCGACTCGACGTTCCTTCCGGCCGGCATGGGCCTGCTCGGTCTGTTGTTCGGACTGCTGGTGGCAACTCCCAAACTGACGGCGCCAATCCGCCGCCGGTTCAACCGCTAGATCAATTCCCTGGAGGGGCCGCCATGCGGCGGTCCCTCCAAGGTCGTTGGAGAAAGACGATGAGCGTACTCAAGAGACTGGCACTCGTGACCGCGGTGCTGCTTGTGCTAGCCGCTATCGCTACGCGTCTCTCTTATCGCAGCGAGGCGAACGACATGGATGCCGCTCTCCTC
Organism: Dehalococcoidia bacterium; assembly: GCA_041481535.1. Taxonomy (GTDB): domain Bacteria; phylum Chloroflexota; class Dehalococcoidia; order SM23-28-2; family RBG-16-64-32; genus DATKKM01. Next base: position 516 of record JBGPBZ010000026.1, read on the forward strand.
ACCCCTGCCGCCGAATCGGCCACAGATCGCACGATCCGCGACGCACAGGCGCGAGTCACAGCTCTTCCCGACAACGCCGGGGCACTCGACCAACTCGCCTACGCCTACCTCCAGAGGGCGCGTGAGACGGCGGACTCGACGTTCTACGGCAGCGCTGAGGGCCTCTTTCAGAAGTCGCTCTCATTGCGGTCAGATGACCAGGCTGCACTCATTGGCCTCAGCTCCGTCAGTCTCTCCCGCCATGACTTCGCCAAGGCCCGCGACTTCGCGCAGCGGGCCGTTGACAGCGGCCCCGAGACGCCCGCCGCTTTCGGAGCACTGGGAGACGCCCAGATGGAACTCGGCCAGTACGACGAGGCCGTCGTCTCCTACCAGCAGATGGTCAACCTCCGCCCGGATCTAAATTCCTACGTCCGCGTCTCATACGCGCGCGAGATTCACGGCAATATCGGAGGCGCTGTGCAAGCCATGCAGCTCGCCGTCGAAGCCGCCGGTCCCACAGGCGAAAATGCCGCCTGGGTGCGGATGCAGCTGGGCAACCTCTATTTCAACAGTGGCCGCCTTGCGGACGCCGATGCACAGTACACGCATTCGCTTCAGGCGTTCCCCGGCTACGTCCACGCGATCGCCGGCCGCGCGCGTGTCGCCGCCGCGAACGGTAACTTCGGCCGCGCCGAAGACCTTTACGATCGCGCTGTCAAGCGAATGCCTGTCGTACAGTATGTCGTTGCCCTTGGCGATGTATACCAACTCGACGGAAAGCCGGAAGAAGCGCGGCGCCAGTACGATCTCGTCGGGGCGATTTCACAGCTCGCGCAGGCCAACGGCGTCAATACAGACCTTGAGATCGCACTCTTCGACGCGGACCACGATCTGAACTCGACCGATGCCGTCCGCCAGGCCCAGGCGGTGTACGAAGCTGCACCCAGCATTCCGTCCGCCGACGTTCTAGCCTGGGCGCTCTTCAAGTCCGGCGACGCCACCTCGGCTCGGAAGTACATCGAGGAGGCCCTTCGAGTGGGTACCAAAGACGCCGCAATTCACTACCACGCCGGCCTCATCTACAAGGCGCTCGGCAACACCGACGCCGCCCGGTCCGACCTGGAGAAGGCGAACGCCGTCAACCCGCACTTCTCGCCTCTGCAGGCGCCGATCGCGCAGCAGGCACTCGCGGAACTGGGCGGATGACGTTCGCGTTGCGGTCACGGCTGATGATTGCGGGCGTCGTCGTCGCGTTCCTTGCGGCGGTGTTCCTCGCGATCGTCTCGCCGAACCGCGCGCTGGCGCACCCGCTCGGCAACTTCACGATCAACCGCTACAGCCGAATCGAGGTCTACTCTGACGTTGTACGCGTTCAGTACGTGCTCGACGTGGCTGAGATCCCGACGTTCCAGCAGATGGCGTCTGTCGATACGGACGGCGACGGCCTCGTCTCCGACGCTGAGGCGCAGGTTTTCGCAACGAAGACGGCCGGCGATCTGGCTCAGAATCTCTCGCTGCAGTTGCACGGCGAAAGCGAGTCGCTGGGGCTCACGGCCAGCCGCGCCACGTTCCCAGAAGGGCAGGGCGGCCTGCAAACGACGCGTCTGACCGCGACGTACGAGGCTCCGGCGCCGTCCGGCCTCACCACGCTCGGCTATCGCGACGGCAACTATGCAGACCGCATCGGTTGGCGCGAAATCGTGGTGCTGCCTTTCACAGGCGCGAAGCTGTCCGGAGACTTCCCGACGCGGGACGTAAGCAGCGCGCTCACCAACTATCCCGCTGACCAGATTTCGAGCCCGCTCGACACGTCCAGCGTTTCGTTCTCGTTCGATGCGACGACGGCAGTGCGAGCGCCGGCGCTTTCCGACATTCCGATAGCAGCGAAGGCACCCGAGCGTTCCGGCACGGCATTCGCCTCGCTGATCAACGCGGACAGCCTCACGCTCAAAGTGATCATTCTCGCGCTTCTTGCAGCGTTCGCTTTCGGCGCACTGCACGTCGTCGAGCCCGGCCACGGGAAAACGATGGTGGCCGCGTACTTCGTCGGCGTGAAGGGAACGGCGCGGCAGGCGTTGTCCCTCGGCCTCATTGTCGCCGCGACGCACACGGTGGGAGTTCTTGCGATCGGTCTCCTCGCGATCTTTGGCTCGCAGTACATCTTGCCGGAGACGCTGTATCCGTGGCTCAGTCTGGCCTCTGGCTTGATGGTGCTCGCGCTCGGACTGAGGCTTCTCGCGCAGCGCAGCGGCGGTCGCATCCTACACAAGCTCTCGCACGCACTCCCGTTCGGCTACCACCATCACGAGCACGATCACGCGCCCGCATCAGCGTCTTCCGGCGTCCCGCCGTGGAAGACGCTCGTCGCCATCGGCCTCGCCGACGGCCTGACCCCGAGCCCCTCCGCGCTCGTCGTCTTGCTCGCCGCGGTCTCGCTGCACCGTATCGGCCTGGGGATAGCCTTGATCGTCTCGTTCAGCGTTGGACTCGCGACCGTCCTCGCTGGCATCTCTCTAGGCCTGCTCTTCTTCCGCGGCGCGATGGATGGACTCAGCCGCCTGGCCTCCGCCACTCGCGTGCCTATCATCTCGCGCATCGCGCCATCGCTCGCCGGTGAAGGCGTCATCGTCCGCGCGCTGCCGATGGCGGGAGCGCTCGCTCTCGTTGCTGTCGGACTGCTGCTTACGTTAAGCGCGCTCGGCCAGCCCATCGTCAGCCTCTAGCTCAATCGCCGCGGCGGCGGATCATCTCCTGGCGCACGAAGGGGTTCATCTCCTTCTCCACGCCGATGCGCGTCTCGTTCATGTGCCCGGGCAGGACGATCGTATCGTCCGGCAGCACCAGCAGCTTGTCGATGATGCTGGCCATTTCCTGGTCGTAGTCTCCGCCCGGCAAATCCGTGCGTCCGATTGACCCGGCAAACAGCGTGTCCCCGCTGAACAGCATCCCGTTTGTGTAGTAAGAGAGGCTACCCGGCGTGTGCCCCGGCGTATGGATCACCTGCAGCTTCACACCTTCGACTTCGATCTCATCGCCGTCTGTGGGATTGAAGTCGGGATCGGGTGGATCCTCGGCGGCCTGTCCGGTGAGGCGCAGCGAGAGGGCGCCGGCACTTGCCGCGATCGATCTCTCGCCCTCGTGCATGTAGAACTTTGCGCCCGTCTGTCGCTGCACCGCGGCGACGCCGAGGATGTGATCGATGTGGGCGTGTGAGTTCGCGATCGCCTTGATGTTCACGCCCATGTCGCGCGCCATCGCTATGATCTCGTCCGCCTGGTCGCCCGGGTCGATGCAGATCGCCTCGCCGGTGCGACGGTTGCCGACAACCCAGCAGTTCTCCTGGAACACGCCGACGACGATGCCCTTGACGATCAGCTCGGTGACTTGAGGTTCCTGCGTCATGCTTCTTGTTATACAGGAGAGGGTGGCTGTGGCTCTAGCCGCCGATCAGCTGGGTCACGAGCAGCGTCACCATCGCCGCGATGCAGACCAGGTGATCGCGGAAGATGCTTCGGGCGAGGGCGCTCTGCGCCTCGCGGGAGTCGTCTTGCCTGCCGAACCGCCGCGCGCGCCCGAATACGCGCCCGATCGCCAGCCCCATGCCAAGCAGGGCCGCCGCTATCGAAACCACGCTCACCCAGGCCGGCACACAACCACGAACCGCCTGCACCAGCAGCGAGACCACTACTACCACCATCACGAGCGCCACCAGCCGCCCCATCGGCGATGCCGTCGTCGTCACGCGGTGGTAGTACGCGGCGATTGAATCGAGGACCGTCTCCGACACCTGTGGTTCGCGGCGGTGCCGCAGAACCTGCACGTCGAACATCAGGTCGAACCAGAGCACTGAGATGAGGAAGCCCGCGCCGGCGGCGATGATCTGCGCGAGAAGCATTGCGCCGCCAATCATACGCCAGCGACGCACAACAAAACGCCCGCCCGATTTGCACCGGGTGGGCGCCTCGATTGTTCTGTTCTTGGCCTACAGCTGGAGCGACTTCGTCTCGAGGTACTCCTCGAGGCCGAACTTGCCGAGCTCGCGGCCGTGACCGGACTGCTTGTAACCGCCGAACGGCGCCATCAGGTTGAAGGCGCCGCCGTTGATCTCCACCTGTCCCGTCCGTAGTCGGCGGGCCACTCGCTTGGCGCGCTCCGGGTCGCCGGACCACACACCGCCGGCCAGGCCGTACAGGGAGTCGTTGGCGATGCGGATGGCGTCTTCTTCGTCCTTGTAGCCGATGATCGAGAGCACCGGCCCGAAGATCTCTTCCTGCGCGATCGTCATGTCGTTTCGCACGTTAAAGAACACCGTCGGCTCGATGAAGTAGCCCTTCTCATGCGGAGTGTCGAGGCCGCCTGTCACCAGGGTCGCGCCCTCGTCCATGCCCTTCTGGATGTAGCCCTTCACGCGGTTGTGCTGTGTCTCGGAAACCAGGGGTCCGAGCTGGACAGTGCCGAACGGGTCGCCGGTCTTAAAGTTCTCCGCGGCCTTCTTCGCGATCGCCTCAGCGTCAGCCATACGGTTGTTCGGTACCAGCATTCGAGTCAGGGCGCTGCAGGTCTGGCCGGAGTTCTGGTAGCACTTCGTGACACCGTCCGTGACCGCCTTCTCGAAGTCGGCGTCATCAAGGATGACGTTGGCGGATTTGCCGCCCAGCTCAAGAGCCACACGCTTGACCGTCTGCGCTGCCAGCTCGCTAACGCGCTTGCCTGCGCGAGTCGAACCTGTGAACGAAACCATGTCCACGTCCGGATGCGCAGCGATCGCCTCACCGACGACCGGGCCGAAACCGGTGACCAGGTTGAAGACGCCGGCGGGAAGGCCAGCAGCGTCGATCGCCTCGGCGAGGATGAAGGCGTTCAGCGGCGCAACCTCACTCGGCTTGACGACGACGGTGCAGCCAGCGGCGAGCGCCGGGGCGACCTTCGCCGCGATCTGGTGCAGAGGGTAATTCCACGGAGTGATGCAACCGACGACGCCAACAGGCTCCTTGACGACGAGCGAGTTCCCGACGGTTTCTTCGAGCTGCATCTGCTGAAGGTACGTCGGCGCCATCGTGAAGGACATGATCGGCGCACCCGCCTGGATCATCCGCGAGAACATGATCGGCATGCCGACTTCCTTAGAGATGACGGTTGCGATGTCTTCGGCGCGGGCCTGCAGGTTCGCGGTGATCGCCTGGAGGTACTTCACGCGCTCCTCGACTGTGGTCTGTGACCACGTCTCGAAAGCAGCCTTTGCAGCCTTCACGGCCTTGTCGACGTCTTCCGCTGTGCCTTCGGGAATCTTCCCGACGATCTCCTCGGTGGATGGGTTGATCACATCGATCTGGCCCTTGCCGGTGGAAGCCACCCACTTACCGTTGATGTAGAGCTTGTCTCGCGTGATGGCGTCAGCGGCCTCTCGCGCACGTGTTGCTTGCTGGGTCATGTACTGGGTCTCCTTCTGAGGAGCGAGAGCCGCCCCACTGGTTTTGATTAGCGTGGCCTATTTTAGCGCTATCCAGACCGATTTGTACTCAGTATAGAGGTCAATTGCCTGCCTTCCCAGTTCCCGGCCGAAGCCGCTGTCCTTGTAGCCGCCCCAGGGCGCCCTGGTGTCCGTAGCCCCGTAGGTGTTAACCCAGACGGTGCCGGCGCGCAGCTTGTGCGCCACGGCGTGCGCCTTCCCCACGTCCCGTGTCCAGACGGCCGCTGCCAGCCCGTAGACGCTCTCGTTGGCCACCCGGACGGCCTCCTCCACGTCATCGACCGGTATTACGGAGGCAACCGGCCCGAAGATCTCCTCCCGGGCGATTCTCATGTCGTTGTTTACGTCCGAGAAGATCGTCGGCTGGACGAAGTACCCCTTCTCGCCGATGCGCGAGCCGCCCGATACCAGCTTCGCGCCTTCGTTTCGGCCGATGTCGATGTAGCTCAGCACCCGGTCGAACTGCTCCTCCGAGACGACGGGCCCCATGTAAGTCTCCGGGTCCAGCGGGTCGCCGACGCGGATCGTCCTCGCGCGCTCGTCCAACCCCTCAACGAAGCGGTCGTAAACAGATCGCTCGACAACGATGCGCGAGCCGGCGGAACAGACCTCGCCCTGGTTGAAGAACACACCGCCGCTCGCACCGCGAATCGCCGCTTCGATATCAGCATCGGCGAGGATGATGTTCGGCGACTTCCCGCCCAGCTCCAGCGAAACCTTCTTCAGCGTCCCGGCCGAAGCGCGCACAATCATCCGCCCAACCTCCGGACTCCCCGTAAACGCGATCTTGTCGACATCTGGATGCTCCACGAGAGCTGCGCCCGTCTCGCCGAACCCCGTCACGATGTTGACGACGCCCGGCGGGATGCCCGCTTCGAGGCAAAGCTGGCCGATGCGCAGGGCCGACAGCGGTGACTGCTCCGCTGGCTTGAGCACGACGGTGCAGCCGCAAGCCAGCGCCGGCGCCAGTTTCCACGAGCCCATCATCACCGGGAAGTTCCACGGGATGATCTGCCCGACAACGCCGACCGGCTGCCGCAGCAGGTACGTGAAGTAGTTGCCGCGCACCGGCACCGTCTCGCCGTGAATCTTGTCCGCCCACCCCGCGTAGTACTCGAAGCAATCGATCGCCGCCGGAATGTCGACGCGCAGGCTGTTCGTCACGGGCTTCCCCGCATCGATCGCATCGATCTCGGCAAGCTGCTGTGCGTTCTCTCGCATCAGCTCCGCCACCTTCAGCAGCAGACGCCCGCGGTCCGCCGGGTGCATCCCCGACCACATTTCGAACGCGCCTCGCGCCGCCTTTACTGCGCGATCAACGTCCTCCGCTCCGCCCTCCGCCACCCGCGCCACCGTCTCGCCAGTGCTCGGATTCGGATCGTCGTAGTACTTCCCGGACGCCGGCGTCACCCACTCGCCGCCGATCAGCAGCTTCGTCGGGCTCGCGATGCCAGTCCGGTTATCGGAAACTTGCGTCATATCTGCACCTCTTCGCTGCTAATCTTGCCGGACAGGCGCGGGGTGTCAAGCCGTCCGTAGAGACGTTCCGGTGGAACGTCTCGAACCACGCATCTTCCAGCGAGAACGTGCGACCGTTGGAACGTCAGCCCTTCGGGCTGACCCGCACCTTCCGGCCGCACCCCTCGCACGTCCAGCGCTCGTACGTCCGTCCCGGCCATCCCGCCGACTCCGACTGGTAGATCAGCACGTCCGGCACGGCGAAGACAAACTCAAGCAGCCAGCGTGGAGTCGATTTGCGGCGCGTCTCAGTGCGCCAGGCGGTCTTGCCGCAGCGTTTGCACGGCGGCTGCTTCAGCGCAGCAGCTCGATGAGCTGATGGAGCATGCGCGCCGTCGCGCCCCAGATGCGGTGGCCGTTATAAGAAAAGGCCGGGACTAGTACTTCCCGGCCCTGGTGCTGCCGCACCTCCAGCTCCATGTTCCCCTCTTCGAGGAGAAACGTCAGTGGTACTTCTACCACTCGCGCCACCTCATGGTCGTTGATGGTGTAGGGGTACGCGCCCTCGTACTCCAGCACGCCGACGAACGGCGTCACGCGGAAGTTGCTTATCGTCACCATGTCGTCAAGCGTACCGATCAGCCGCACATGCTCGCGCTCAACGCCGATCTCTTCCCACGTCTCGCGTAGCGCAGTGGTTTCGTAGCAATCGTCGGTGTCGTCGCACGCGCCGCCCGGGAACGACATCTGCCCCTTGTGATGCTCGACGTGGTTCGTGCGTTCTGTGAAGATGACGTTCGGCTCTCCGCCGCGCGGATGGATAAGCACCAGCACCGCCGCCGGCGCAGCCCTGGGATTTTCGACTTTGCGGGGCGTATAGTCGGCGAGCGCTTGCTCGACGCGTTCTACGAGTTCGTCACTTCCCATTAGCACCGACATTTTACTTCTCCTGCGCAAGGCCCGTCACCCCGAAAGTTCCGCGCGCGCCTTCACTATTCTTTCGCGAAACCCCGATACATCCAGGTAAGACCAGCCTCTAACTGCAACCCGCCGCAGGTGGCGATAGGCCTGCGCCCTTACCCCGTCGAGCCCGTTATCTCCGCGCCCCTGCGAGTCCTCGATTAGCTCGAGAAGATCGGTGAGGGCATCGTTAAGCCGGTCGCTCTCAGAGCTCAGACTGGAGATGGCGATCCGCTCATCCTCAGCCTGAGCCAACACCCCGTCGATCTTAGAGACGAGGGATGCGGCTTTTGCGTTGCGTCGGAGTGGCCCGCGGGCTGATTCCAGAATTTCGCGGAGTCTTGCGTTGTCCGCCCGCAGGTCTTCTGCAAGCGTGTCTTCCTCTGCCGCCAGCGACTCGATCAGCATCGAAACGGCCGTCGCCGCTTCCTGCGCGAACAGGGACTGCAACTCTGGCACCAGCCGCTCCATCGTCGCGGCCTGTATCGCCCGCAGGGACTCGCTGACGGTCGGCCTCATACGCCCATCAGGTCCATGACTTCAAGCTCCAGGCGCCGGACGTTGCGACCGAGGAACGCCATCATCGCGCTGTGCGTGCGGCCCTCGCAGTAAGAGCGGCCGCCGGTCAGGAAGATCGCGGCCAGCTTCACGTTGCCCAACACCTCCCAGAAGCGAACCGACTCCTCGTCGATCTCGATCCCCGACGCTTCCGAGTACATTCGGTAAAAATCCGCCCGTTCCATCAGCCCGCCGATGTGATCGGTGCCCAGCCAGCGCCACGGCCGTATGCACGCCCAGCCCACGTCCTCCAGCGGGTCGCCCAGGTGCGTCATCTCCCAGTCCAGGATCCCCACGATCTCTCCCGACGGCGCGGCCAGGAAGTTCCCAGTCCGGTAGTCCGCGTGCACGATGACGACGCGCTGCGCCGGCTTCGGCGGATTCTTCCGCATCCAGCGGAACGCCGCACGCAACACCGGTTGCGGCTCGATCGACTCTTTCGCGACTATCGCCTCCCACGTCTCGATCTCGGCGAGGCCGCAGGCGTCCGCTGCCGGCGCTCGCATGAAGTCGAGTCCAGCTGAGCGCCAATCGATCGCGTGGATGCGGGCGAGAATGCTTGCGAACTCGCTCGCCATTCGCGTCCGCCCGCCGAAATACGCCGGGTCCATCAGCACCTTCGTCGGGTTCGCCTCACAGCCATCGAGTCGTTCCATCAGCGCGAACGGACGTTCCAGGTGCGAGGAGTCTTGCTCCAACCACAGCACCTGCGGGATCGGGATGTTGCCGTGCACCGCCTGCATCACCTTGAACTCAAGCTCACGGTCCGACTCCAGCACACTTGCGTCCGGGTCGCGCCGCAGAATGAAACCGCGTCGAGCTTCTGCACCGTTCTCTCGCCAAGCGGCATCGAAAGACCACGTCTCGCGCGACTGTCCGCCCGGTATGCGAAAAAGGTTGTTAACAAAAATGTCATCTGCGTTCGGCATACATGTCGCCAGATAAGCCGCAATGCGCTCTTCAAGCATGGCGCGGCAAAGTATAGCAGTACGTAGATACGGATTCGCCCATAATCCGGACAGAGGGTAAACTTGCAGCACGCGAAGCCGCGTCTGAACCGGAGAACATCCAGCGTCTAGCCCACCCGTCGCTAGCACGTAGCTCGCCAGGATGACGGCCCGTCACGGCCGTGAGCCGCCGCAACGCACAAAGACAATTGCCATCAGGAGGCGAGTTTGGTTTACACGATGTCCACTCCCTGGACGCTCCAGGGCAGAAACAATGCGATCCAGAAGGCGGTTCAGGAGATCTACGAACGCTACTTCTCCAAGGGCCCGCGCTGGATCGCCAAACATCTTCCGCAGCGCAAGGACATGGGCGAGTACGCCGGCCGCATAAGCCCCGAGTCGCGCGAGATCCTCATCGGCGACTTCGGCGTCGAGTCGTTTATCGAAGACTACGCCGACTATTCCATCCGCGCTGCAGGCGACAGCAAAGCCACGGGGCAGCTGTACACGCAGTGGGTCTACGATGAGACGCGCCACAGCAACGCGCTCTGGTACTGCCTCGTCGATTCCGGCCTCTGCACCGTCAAGGAGCTTGCCGATTACAAGCACGAGTGCGGCCAGGACACCTGGACGTTCGACAAGCAGACCGGCCACGAAGGCACTCCCGAACGCGCTGCCGCCTACGCCATCGCCCAGGAGCGGCAGACCAAGAAGAACTACCAGGAGATGCAGAAGCGCATCTGGGGCGAGTACGGCTCTCCTGTCGATGCCGCAAACCGTCCCGTCTACCCCGCAATCGCTGGCGTCTGCCAGACACTCTCGATCGACGAGGGCTTCCACGAAGGCGTCTTCCGCCAGGTCACCCGCGCCTACCTCAAGTACTGGCCGGACAAGGCTCTGCAGGCGATGTGGGACGTCTACGAAAAGTACCGCATGCCCATCGTCAAGCTCCCCAACGCCGAAGCCTTCATCGACGCCGTGCTCTCTACCGGCATCGACTCCGCGCGCGCCGTTATCAAACAAGTGCTGGAACCGACCTACGTCGCCATGGGCCTCGAAGGCCGGGGCGCAATGCGCCGCGCCGCCCGTGAGAGCTGGGATCTGCCTGAGGGCGCCGTCCTCCAGATCGGCGAAGAGCCCGCCGAAGAGCCCGCCGAAGGGATTTCCGAAGGCGCGATCCCTTACATGATGGCGCCCGACGGAAGCCTTTCGCCACTCGTGCGTCTCCGTGAGCGCTTAGAACAGCCCGCGAACTAACGAGAGCTTGGTGGGCCCGGCTGGATTCGAACCAGCAACCAACCGGTTATGAGCCGGGCGCTCTGCCCTTGAGCTACGGGCCCACGCCTCGCAGTTTACCGTAGCCTGCCCCCCGCCTTCCGCAGGGGCATTCGCACGGCCTCCACATGTCATAACTCACCCCTAACCGAGACGGCTTCCGTATTCGTTCCTCGTATAGGTCATACCTGTAACAGTGACCTTCCACCGTCGTCTGAATTAGTAGCCACACGACTATCGTGCGGCGATTGAAACACGCTGGCCGGGGGGCAAACGTGAGCAAACCGAGTGATTACAAAGCGGAGAGAGTGATCGAAGTGGACCAGCCGGGACAACCGGACATGCGCACTTTGACGCGCCAGATATGGCTATCGAGAGCCATCAGCTGCGTGCTGCTCTTCGTCGCGCTCGGCATCATCGGGGCCGCTACGGGAGGCGGCACCAACTTCATCGTTGGCGCTGCGGCTGTAATCGCATTCGCTGCCTACGTCTTCATCGCTGAGACGCGCGCCCGCAAGATCGCCGTCAACCTGGAGAAGCGCCTGAGACTCGGCCTCCTCGTGCACAACATGGAGCTCGAGAACATGGCGATGCAGGACGACCTCACGCAGCTCTTCAACCGCCGCTATCTCTTTGAGCGCCTGGAGCACGAACTGGAGACGGCGAAGGCCTTCCAGCGGCCGCTCTCCGTCATCGTCGTCGACCTCGACTCGATGAAGCTTGTAAACGACAACTTCGGCCACCGCCTTGGCGATGAGCTGCTGACCGCGTTTGGCCGCTTCCTCCTTGACCACACGCGCGCCAGCGACGTCCCCGCACGCACCGGCGGCGACGAGTTCGCGATCATCCTTCCCGACACAAGCGACAAAGCCGCCGTCGCCCTGCGAGGCAGGCTCATGCGCCGGCTTGAGTCCCTTGACCTGATCGAGCCGGACAACGCGACTCTCAAAGTTACCGCATCGTTCGGCGTCTCCAGCTATCCCAGGGACGGCGACACCGTCGACGCCATCATGCAACGCGCAGACCTCGACATGTACGCCGAGAAGGGCATGCGCAAAGCCGGTGTCACCACCGAGACTCAGCCCATCTCAACCGCCCAGGAGGCCCGCCAGGCGAGCGGCCAGGGAGCCTAAACCCACGCGAAGGAGCCGGTAACCGGCACAGGGCCAGGACACGTGTCCTGGCCCGTTTTGGTTTCCCCCTAGGCGACTCCGCAACGCCGCCGCGCATACCACGCGGCGACCAGCAGAGACGACGCCCCTACAATTGCGAACCCAACGCCAACAGCAAGCAGAGACGAGCCCGATCCACCATCGCCGACGAGTAGCTCATCCACGCCACCGACCGCGCCTGTGGCCGTCCCGCCGGCTGGGGTAGGGGTGTTTGGCAGCGGACTGACCGGCGGAGGCGTTGGCGTCGGTGTCGGAATTGGAGTAGGTGTGCACGGGATGGGGTTGGCGGGATTCGGCACGCAGCCAGTGTTGACCGGTGTCGGGGACGGACTTGGCGTCGGAGGCGGGGGCGAGCTTGTCGGTCCTGGAGTGCCCGTGGCGACGATGCACGCGTGCGGGGGCTGGTCGTATTCGAGGACGCGGTTGTTGCCGTAGTCCACGATGTAGACGTTGCAGGTGCTATCGAAAGCGACCGACCAGGGGTCCGCCTGGCTGTTCGCGCCGATGCCACCGTTGTTGTTCCCGAACGAATTGAGGTTCCCACCCTGCCCGAAGACGATGTCGGCCGTCGTCCCGTAAACCGCGGGGTTGTCGTAGATCAGCGTTCGCTCGGTGCCCGTGTCCGTGAGGAAGACGTTGCCTGCAGAGTCCGCCCCGATATCGGTCGGCGACTCCAGGGTGTCGGCGTTTACGCCACCGAGGTTTGGTGTGGATGTCGTGAAGTTGCCGTACTGGCCAAACACTACATCGGCGGTCGTGTCCATTGTCGTCGGTGTCTTGTACATGAGCGCGCGAGAGTTGTTCGAGTCAGCTACGTAGAGGTTCCCGGCCGGGTCCACGCCGATCCCGTTGAAGTCACCGAGGCTGCTAGCACTAAGGCCTCCCTGGTTGAAGCCGCCTGTCGAGAAGCTGCCCAGTTGTCCGAACACGCGGTCAGCAGTTGTGTCGGTGAACGGCGGGTTGTATTGGAGAATGCGATGGAATCCGCGGTCACCGATGTACAGGTTGTTCGCGCTGTCTATCGCTACCGAAGTTGGGTTCGCCAGCGTGTCAGCGGTCGAGCTTGTACTGGACGGGAAGCCGATGAACGTGCCCGTCGTGAAGCTGCCACCCTGTCCGAATACGCGGTCCGCTACCGTGTCCGTGCTTAGCGGCGTCAGGTACTCAAGCACTCGGTTGTTCGTAAAGTCGACGATGAACACGTCCCCGGCGGTGTCGACGGCCACGTCGACCGGCAGACAGAGGCTGGACGCGCTGATTCCCCCCAGGTTACAGGCGCCGGACGTAAAGCTCCCACCCTGTCCGAATACGCGGTCCGCGATGAAGTCAGTGCTTAGCGGTGTGTTGTACTCTAGCACGCGGTTCTTCGCCGAATCGACCACGTAAACGTTGCCCGCTGTGTCGACGGCTACTCCGGACGGCGAGCACAACGACGAGGCGGTGAGCCTGCAACCCTGTGTGACGAAGCTGCTACTTTGGCCAAACACTCGGTCCGCCGTGACGTCGCCGGACGCGGCTAGCGAGTTCGACGCAAGCAGCGCCAGCGCCGCTAGAGCCAGGATGGCCGCAACTGCAGAGAAAGGCAGTATGCGCGAGAGAATATAAGACATGTCGCACCCCCAGTTGTCGCATTGTTCGCCTTGGCGCCAGAACTTGTCAAGTGGCGGCTAGCGGCGTCCGCGTCGTTCTACACCAGCCCCACCTTCCGAGCCACCGATTCCACGTAGCCGATGTCCGAGAACACGCGCTCCTTCATCGCCGGGCGCTGATCATCCGGGATCGGGGCGGACGGCGCGTTCACCATCACCGCAAACAGCACGCCGCGGATCTGGAACTCCGCGATGTTCGACAGGTCGTAGCCGTGCCGCCACTCCTTGCGGTCAATCTTCTTGCCGAGGTGACGCTCCAGCTCGTTGAGGTAGTGGTTGAGCATCCCCTCCAGGTCGTCCGGCTGCTGGTACATCATGAACCGCACAACGTCGGCGCCCGAGATGCCGCGTCCCAGGATCTCCCAGTCGATCACCACCGTCCGTAGCCGGCCGTCCGGAAACTTCGTGATGCCCAGGTTGCGGTTGTCGAAGTCGTAGTGGCACAGCGTCATCGGCATCGCTTCTACCTCCTGGAGCAGCGGCTCCGGGTGGCGGTATAGCTTGTCGATCACCTTCGCCGTCGAGCTCGGCAGCTCGCCCATCAAGTTGACGACGCCCTCCGCCAGCCACGGCCAGCGCTCCGTGACGTAGAGCGTCGACTCCGCCGGGTCCTTCATCCCATCGATGATGTCCACGATCGTCCGGTAGAAGTAGTCCACCGGCCGGCGCAGGCTCATCAGCCACGGCTGGTCGATCACGTCGTGTCGCTCCCAGAACTTTGCGTGGAACGCCGCCAGGTGCGAGAGGATCGCCTCTGTGATCTCGTCCGGGCACTTCGCGTGCATACCCAGCGCCTGCATTTGCGGGCGCACGTCTCGTAGCCACGCCCAGTACTGGTGGCGCTCCGGTCGCAGGATGACGTCGATGTAGGGGATCTCGAACGTGTCGGGTATCTCGGCCATGAGCCCCTGCTGGAACGCCTTCAGCTCGCGGTGCTCGGTGTCCCCGGTCAGCATCATCACGGCGTCCATCTCCGGCATCACACGCAGGATGATCGTCGACTCGCCCTCGCCCGACTTACTCGTGTAGCGGAAGGGGATCTCGTAGAACTCCTTCATCCCGAAGCGCGGAAACTCGAACGGGTCGTGGATCAGCCGGAAGTGCGTCACCTCAACCGAGGGGTCGCCCAGCGCCTTCTGCGCGACCTCGGACAGGTACGCATTCGTGATCTCGTCGACCCTGGTAGGCTCTCTGGCGGCCATTCGATCCCCCTGTAAACGCTAAGTAACCGGTGTTACCGGATGGTATCACGCGCGCCGACAATGACACACACGAAGTCGCATCCGTAGCTGCAGTGTCTTTAGACGTGCCCAGCGGTACGGGTCAGCCAACACCTTCTCACCAACCAGCCACCAGCTCGCCCTCAGAGGTTCTAGGGTCTCCGGTTCTAAGTTCTGAGGAAATTCTCCACGTGCTGCATGAACACGTCCAGCCGGTCGTGGTGCACCCAGTGCCCGGCCTTTTCGATGATCACCGACTTGCGGTCGCGGATCACGTCCGAGCGCCCCGTCCGTTCTGGGTCCACCGCCCAGCTTTCCGCGCCCTTGATGAGCAGCGTCGGCGCCGTTATCTCCGACCAGATGATCATCGCGTCGTCCAGGTTGAACTCGTAAGGCGAGCGGATGCGCACGTAGTTGTCGAACTTCCAGGTGTACGTGCCGTCCTCGTTCCGTTTCGCGCCATGCTCCGTGAGGTGGCGCGCCATCGCCGGCGTCAGGTGCGGGTTCGCCTCCACCATCCGCTTCGTCGCGTCTTCCAACGAGACGTATCGGCGCGGCTGCCGGCGTTCCACGTCCAGCATGTGCCCGATCCACTCGCGCATGCGGCGGTGGGCAGGCGTGTGCTCCTGCATCGGCGGCCCCCATCCTTCGACCGACACCAGCTTCTCGATGCGGTCCGGGATCGTCCCCGCGTACTGCAACGCAATCGCGCCGCCCAGCGAGTGGCCGATGACGGTCAGCGGCCCCTCGATCAGGTTCGCCAGCTTCGCGACGTCCAGCGTGAACTCCGGGATCGAATACATGCCGCCGATCGCCCAGCCGCTGTCGCCGTGTCCGCGCAGGTCCGGCGCGTAGATCGTGTAGCGGTCGGCAAGCTGCTCCGCCACGAAATCCCAGTTCCGAGAGTGATCCTGCCCGCCGTGGATCAGCAACATCTTAGGCTTGCCGTCGTTCGGGTCACCCCAGATGTTGTAGTGCAGTCTGACGCGCTGCGATTCGTAGAACTCCGATCGCGGCTCGATCACTATGGACCCCGCAAATCTGCCAGCGACGCAAAGATGCCCGGATCGCTGCCCGGGATGACGGTCGCACCGACCGTCTTCTCGTAAAACGCCGCCGGTCCGACGCCGCCGATGATCGCGTACGCGTACCCCATCTCTCGCATCGAGTTCAGGCAGGCGAGAAGCAGCGCCGCGCCGAGCCCGCTCCCACGCAGGTCCTCGCGCACCCCCGTCGGGCCGAAGTAATCGCGCCGTGTGCACTCGTACACAGCGAATCCGACGATCTCCGGCCCCTGCAGCCCCAGGTAGCACGTGATCGGCGTCTGAGCGAAGGCGAGTTCTGCCTCCATCGCCCACACGTCCTGGAAGTTCTCGCGGATGAACCCACGGAGCCGCAACCGGTCCCACGGGTCCGCGCGTCGCAGGCCCAGCCCCGCCTCCGCGATGCGCTTAAGCGTCGGCGCGTCGTCGGGCAAGTCGTACAGACGGGCGAGCATGTCCGGCATAGTGGACGCTATGATAACAAGACTCAACGTTAAGCAGGTGACAACCATGATCACAGGCGTCCACGCACTCTTCTACACGACCGATGCGGGAGCAGCCCGCGCCTTCCTCCGCGATAAGCTACGGCTCCCGAGCTTCGAAGCCATGCCCGGTTGGCCGCTCTTCGACGCTCCCTCGGGCATCATCGGTTGCCACCCCGCCAGCGCGCCCTCTCACGGGATCGCCTTCTCTTGCGATGACCTCGAGGCCACCGTCCGCGAGCTCAAGGCGCGCGGGGTTAATTTCGTCGCGCCGATCGAGGAGGAAGAGTGGGGTAGGCACACGTTCTTCGAGGTCCCCGGAGGCGGTCCCGTCCAGCTATACCAGCCGAAATACGACCACCCCTGAGCCGCGAATGGCTTACGTCCGCGTCCGTGTCACTCCCGGCGCCCGCGAATCCGCCATCGGCGATTGGAAGGACGACGCCGTCCGCGTGAAAGTGCGTGAGCCCGCCGAAAAAGGCCGTGCCAACGAAGCCGTCGCTCGCCTTCTCGCCAAATCGCTCGCCGTCCCGCCCACCGCCGTCACCCTGAAGCGCGGCGCCACCTCGCGCGAAAAGCTCTTCGAGGTGGACGGGCTTGACGACGCCGAAGTGCGGAAGCGGCTCGGCGCGCCGATGCTCTAGCCGGGTCCTGGATCGTTGGGAGCGGGGCAATTGTTGGGCGCGGTTGACGGCAGACCTGCCAGATACTTGAAGACCACCAGCGTGTCCCGGACGTCCGCGACTCCATCACAACCGAGATCACCCCAGGTTCGAAAGACACCGAACCAGCTGATAGTTCCGCCTAGCGGTGCGCACTCGTCCTGTACAGCGGGCGCCACGCTGGCTGCGGCCTCCATCGGAAGAAGTCCGTCTTCCCTCGTTATCTGCCCCGAGCAGTTTAGATCGGCCCAGGCGGCGGCAATATCGGGTCGGGGCGTTGGGGTAGGCCCGCTACCTCCGTAGCTCCGAAACACGAAATCGGCCGGCGAGCCGGAACTTGAATCCCCGGCAGGATACTGATCCTGGTCGATATGATCGCATGTCCCGAAGATCTCGTTGCACGTCTCGATCCAATTGTGATCCGTCGCCGACGGCATCTCGATCACAAGCTTCTCGCCCGGGAACACAGGAAGCGGCGCGTTTAGGTCAAAGTGAAGCCACTGGTAGCCGACGTTGGCTGTGGTGGACATCGTCGCGATGACCGGGCCGAGATGCGCAGCCGCACCGTTGCGGATGTTGACGTTAATCGCCGTGTCATCGTTGAAGACCGTGCTACAAACGTCGATCGCCACGAGCTTCGACATCGAAGGCACGAACTCCTGGTAGATCGGGCTACCCGTCGCGAGTGAGCCCTTAAAGTTGTCGTAGCTGCAGTCGGGATTGCCCGTGAACGTCTGATCCAGCGTGCCGTGCCCGCTCACCGGCGAGCTGCCCACCATGGCCAGAATGACGACGGCAAGGGCAAAAGCGATCGCAGCGCTGCCCAGTTGTTTCGCCATACCAGCCGCTCCGTCTACTCGAAATCCCAGGCGTTGCCCTGAGAGAACGTTTGCAGCACCTTGCGCGCCACCACCATGCGGTGTACTTCGTCCGGGCCGTCGTAGATGCGGGCCGCGCGCGCCTGCCGGTACATCGACTCCAGCGGCGTGTCGCCCGATACGCCCAGCGCGCCGTGCACCTGGATCGCCCGGTCGATCACGTCGTGCAGGATGCGAGCACCCCAGAACTTGATCAGCGAGATCTCCACGCGCGCCTCGTCGCCCTGGTCGATCTTGTTCGCCGCGTGCAGCGTCATCAGCCGCGCCGCCTGGATCTCCGCCACCGAGTCCGCGATCCAGTTCTGCACCGTCTGCTTCTGCGCCAGCGTGCTCCCGAACGCCTGCCGGGATAGTGCCCGCTTGCACATCAGCTCGAACGCGCGCTGCATCGGGCCCAGCCAGCGCATGCAGTGGTGGATACGACCAGGCCCCAGCCGCTTCTGCGCGATCATGAACCCGTCGCCCGGCCGGCCGAGCGTGTTCGTGACCGGCACACGCACGTCGCGGTAGTAGATTTCGCAGTGGTTGCCGCGCGTCTCGCCCATCACCGGGACCGACCGCGCGATGTCGACGCCCGACGTGTCCAGAGGCACGATGATCTGGCTCATCCGGCGGTGCGGCTCTGCGTCCGGGTCTGACACGCACATCACGATCGCGAACTGCGCGCCGATGGCTCCGCTTGTGAACCACTTGTGGCCGTTGATCACCCAGTCGTCGCCGTCACGGGCCGCGCGTGTCTGCAGCCCCGTCGGGTCAGCGCCCGACACGTCCGGCTCCGTCATCGAGAAGCAGGAGCGGATGTCGCCGTTCACCAGCGGCTTCAACCACTTCCCCTTCTGCTCGTCCGACCCGAACTGCCAGAGGATTTCCGCGTTCCCGGAGTCCGGCGCCTGCGACCCGAACGCGCGCGGCGCCAGGTAGCTGCGACCCAGGATTTCGTTCATGTAGACGTACGGCATGAACCCGATGCCCATGCCCCCGGCCTCCTTCGGCAGGTGCGGCGCCCAGTAACCCATCTTCTTCGTGCGCGACTGCAAGTCCTTGATGAGCGACTCGACCTGCTCCGGCGCTCCCTCTTCGATGATCTCTTCGTTCGGATAGACGTGCTCGTCCATGAACGCGCGAACGTTCTTGCGGATTTCGCGAATCTCGGGCGTGAGTGTGTAGTTGGCCATGGGGCTCCTTGCTAGTTAGTGTTCACCTTTGGCGGGCGGGATTGTACCATGAGCCAATTTGATTGGCGTGCATTCTATGGCTGGACTGAGGGAAGACTTATGCTAGTTGTTTGGCTTCCCCGCAGCTAATTCCGCAAGGAACGAGTCAGAAAGCATGAGCGAGCGCGGATCGGCAGCCTCCCAGCGCTCGATCGCGAGTGCTGCCGTTCCTGCGTACTGGTGGATGACATCGAGATGCGCGGAAGGGTGTTCGATTGAGAGCGCTTCGATGTGTCGCCAAAGACGGCGAAGATGCTGTGCCAAATCGACCCAGAAGACCTCCTCATTCGAGCCTATCGGATTCTGATGGTGCTTCAAAATCCGCGATGGCAAGAGAAACTGGGCGCGCGGTGTCGGGTGGCCGCCGAAGCTGCAATGCACCTGATACTCTGAAGGCCTAAACTGCCCTTCGCCAGCACGCTGTCGCATCTTTGAAGGCGAGAACAACGTTCTAAGGTCATCCGTTGAGCCTCTAAGCCAACGAAGTGTCTCATCCAAATCGTTACAAAATAGGTAGACTAGGTATTCGACTTCTATCAGCTGACGAACGAGCGCTGAAGCAGCGTACCAGTTCCTCAAACTGCCCAGCATCACGGCTCCCTCGGCTAAGCTTCCGCCGAACTGAACCACGAATGAGATCGCAGTCCTTGCGTCGGCAGGCCCCATTCCGAACGCCCACAAACGATCCCCGCACTCGGCCATTTGTGCTGCTAGCGTTGAACAGAGGCCACGGCGCGTTTCCTTCAATTCAGGATCGGCGAGGGCGTTCTCGTACTGCTCCAAGAATTCGCTCATGTTGGTTGCCGTTGTCAGCGTGGCGTCAGCGCTTTGAACGCGGCGAGTGATTGCGCCCGCTGCCCTTCGGCGTCTCGCGCCGTTGGGATGATGTTGATGATTGGCGTCGTGATGCCGTTCTTAGCGTACTCCTTGATCTTGTCGCGGCAATCGGCCGGGCTCCCAAAGACAAACACGTCCTCCACCACCTTCCGCGGGACCAACCCCAGCGCGCTCTGCCGGTCACCTGCCTGCCAGGCCTGCATCATCGGCGAGAGAATGTCGCCGCGCCCAAGCCATTCGTGGAAGGCGTAGTAGTACGGTGTTGTCAGATACGCCGACACGATGAACCGCCCGATCATCTGCGCCTGCTGCGGGTCCTCTGTCCAGATCACGAAGATGCGGCACGCCAGGTCGAAGTCGTCCGCGTTCTTCCCGGCCGCAGCCGCGGCGTCACGCCCGATCTTCGAGAGCCGGGTCGCGTCGTACGGCGCGATGTAGTTCGTGATCGCCCCGTCCGCCTCTTTCGCCGCCAGCTTCAGCATCTGCTCTCGCAGCGCTGCAATATACAGCTTTGGTGGCACAGCCGGCGCGCGTCCGAGGCGGAAGCCTTTGATGTCATACGGTCCCACCTTCGTGACCATCTTCTCGCCCGCCCAGGCCTGTTTAAGAAACCGGATCGTCTCGCGCATGCGGCGTATCGGCTCTTCCAGCGGCACGCCATTCCACCGCTCGACGATCGCTGGCGAGCTAGTCCCGATACCGAGGCAGAACCGCCCCGGTGCCAGCTCTTCGATCGCCGCCGCAGTCTGCGCCAGCAACGTCGGCGTTCGCGTGTACACGCTCGCGATCGCGCAGCCGAGCCGGGTGTTCGGCGCCCACACGGCAAACGCGGCAAGCGGCGTGAACGCGTCGTTTGAGTCCACCTCCGCCGACCAGGCGTCCGTATAGCCCAGCTTCTCAGCCTCTTGCAGGATCGGGCCGTGCTCGGCCAGCGAGATGCCCTGCAGCGGGTAGGTCAGCCCCCAGCGCGACGTCATCGGCTGAAGTTCGGCTCCCGCTTTTCGAGGAACGCGCGCACCGCCTCGGCGTGGTCCGGGTCACCGCGGGCGGCCCGGATCGCGTACCCCTCGCGCGTGACGACGCGGCGCATGTCGGTCGCGCCCGCGTTCTCGTGGATGATTCGCTTCGCCGCCCACACCGCGGACGGCGGGTTCGACGCGATCTCGTTCGCCAGCGCCATCGCTTCGTCCATCAGCTTGTCGTGCGGCACGATCTGGTCTATCAGCCCGCGTTGCAGCGCTTCGTCCGCCTCAATGATGCGACCTGTCAGCGCCATGTACAGCGCGTTCCCCATCCCTGCGACGAGCGGCAGGTACCGCGTGCTGCCGCACTCCGGCGTTAGCCCGACCTTCACGAACCGCACGGAGAATTTCGCCTTGTCCGACGCGATCCGGATGTCGCAGGCCAGCGGCATCGTCAGGCCAATGCCGACCGCGTGCCCGTTGATCGCCGCAATTATCGGCTTCCCGCGCCCGAGAGCGATCGGTACTTCGGGCGAGCCGTCTTCCGCGGTCAGCGGCGTCGGCCCCTTCGGACCGTTGCGGCTGCCGCCCAGCGCCTCGTTGAAGCCGCTGATATCGCCGCCCGCGCAGAACGCCCGCCCCGCCCCGGTCACAACCATGACGAAGACGCTGGGATCGGCGTTCAACTGGGCCAGCGCCTGCAGGAACTCCTGCTCCAGCTTCCAGCTCCAGGCGTTGAGCTTGTCCGGCCGGTTTAGCGTGATCAGGCCGACTCGGCCCTTGTTCTCGACAAGTAGTGTCTCGTATGTGGGCATCGTTCACCTCTTTCTGGCGGGCGTTTCGCACTTTATCAGGCGCGAGCGGAACTGGGAACTATTAGCTGTATCCGAAGCCGCGCTCACACCCGTAGCCGAGGCTTCCCTGCCTCTGGAGCGCGCCCTTACGAAAACTTGGATGCGGACTGTGCGGGCTCCGCGTCCAACATATAGCCGATACCCTGCATCGTCTTGATGATCACCGGCTCGTTCGGGTTGGGCTCCAGCTTGCGCCGCAGCCGCGACACCCACACCCGCAGGTACTGCACGTCGTCGCGGTACTCCGGCCCCCAGACCTTGGACAGGAGCTCGGCATTCAGCATCACCTTCCCGGCATTCGCCGCCAGGTACTGCAGCAGCAGCCACTCGGTCCGAGTTAGCGAGACAACCTCGCCGTTGCGTGTCATGACCCTTCGGTTCAGGTCGATCTCAACGTCCTGCACTCGGATCACTCGCTCAGCGTTCTGGTTGCCGATCGCGCGGCGCAGCACCGCGCGGATGCGGGCGCCCATCTCCTCCGGGCTGAACGGCTTCACGATGTAATCGTCTGCGCCCATCTCGGGGCCGCGGACCTTGTCCTGGTCGCTGTCCTTCGCCGTCACCATGATGATCGGAACGTTCATCTGTTCGCGGATCCGGCGCATCACTTCGAGGCCCGTCATCTCCGGCATGATCACGTCCAGCAACACCGCATCCGGCCGCTGCTTTTCGACCAGCTTGAGCGCATCTTCGCCGTTGGAGGCAGTGATCACTCGAAATCCCTGGCCGGTCAGTTCAAGCTTCATCAGGCGCAGGATGCCGGCTTCGTCGTCTACGGCAAGTACGAGCGGCTCAGGCGTCATAACAACTCCTTCGCATGCGCCATCGCAGGGAGTGGGCAGGCGCGTTAACTGAGGGCCATTGTAACCGATTGAAAAGGCGAGATCGCTTTCATGCGCTCTTTC
This sequence comes from Dehalococcoidia bacterium, assembly GCA_041481535.1. Taxonomy (GTDB): domain Bacteria; phylum Chloroflexota; class Dehalococcoidia; order SM23-28-2; family RBG-16-64-32; genus DATKKM01. The sequence goes on from JBGPBZ010000026.1 coordinate 23,044, forward strand.
CTCAGATACAGCGAGCGCGTGTTGCGAGAAAGATGGAGTTAACGAGACATCGTTCGCTTAACCCGGCCCTCCAGCGGCCGCCCAATGATATCTTCCGCCAGCCATGCTGCGTCCATCAGCGCGCCTTCGTCCACGCCCGTCGCAGCGCCTATGCGGTGCAACATCGCCACCATGTCCTCCGTCGCTACGTTTCCCGATGCTCCCGGCGCGTACGGACACCCACCCAGCCCGCCGATCGACCCATCGAACTGCGCCGCGCCCGCGTGCATCGCCGCGACGACGTTTGCCAGCGCCATGCCCCGCGTGTCGTGGAAGTGCAGCCGCATCTCCTCCGCCGGCATCTGTTCCCGCAGTTGCGACACCATCTCGAATACCTGGCGCGGGTTGCCGACGCCGATCGTGTCGCCGAGCGAGACCTGGTAGCAGCCGAGATCGAGCAGCTTGCGCGTGATCTGCACGACCA
>JBGPBZ010000027.1:0-23466 GCA_041481535.1 Dehalococcoidia bacterium
ATCCAGTCTCCCTCCTCGACGTGCCGACGGCATCGCTGACGCGATTGCCTGCACTCGACACCGGTCCCGGCTCACCCGAGGAAGGCATCAATCGGCAGGGTTGGGTATCGCCGGACGGGCAGTACGTCGCGCTCCTCAGCCGAACGACCGGCGGCGATCTGCAGGGCATCGGCGTTTACGACATGGATGCCGGCCAGCTCACGATCATCCAGGGATCGAGCGTCAGCTACGGCAGCGACTTTATCCCGCCGTCCTACGTATGGTTCTCCGCTGACAGTTCGCACGTCTTCTGGTGGGACCAATCAGCGGGAGTATTCAGCGCTCCCTCAGGCGGCGGCCCCGCCACCAACGTCACACCGGTCAATGGGCCCGGCGCATCGTTCGCGCCGTTCTACTCATCAGACCTGAAGTCCGTCGTCCACGTGGAATTCGGCGCCAATACGAAGCAGCTCATCCTGTCAAAACCGGACGGAACCGGTGCTACAGAACTGTCCTCGCTCCTACTGGCAGCGGGGGAAACCGGCTCTGTCGTTGTCTGGAACCCGCACCAATAGCAGCAACATCGGGGGATGAAATTCCCCTGCTCCGGTGCTAACCTCGCCCCATCATGGGACAGCGTGGCCGCCCCAAGCACCCAGACCTGCTCACCCCGCGTGAGCACGACGTCCTCGCCCTTCTCCGCGACAACCTCACCAACGAACAGATCGCCGACCGCCTCGGCATCTCGTTCGAGACTGCCAAGCACCACGTTGGCGAGATCCTGTCGAAGCTGGGCGTGGCGACGCGCGAAGAAGCGGCCGCGTGGCGCCCTGCCGAACGCCAGTGGTCGATCGGCCGGATCGCCATCGTCATCGCCGGCGCAGCTGTCGTCGCCGCGGCTGTGTTCGTCCTCTCGGGGTTAGTACTGCTCGCCATTCTCTTGCTGCAGGGTGGAGACGAGCAGGCGGTTCTGGAAACGAGCACGTCCTCCCCATCTGCGACCAACCAAACGACCGCCCCTACAGCAGTCCGCGCACAAGGCAACTCTCTTCGCGACATCCAGACTGGCCTCTTCTCCCTTAGGGTAGGTAGCTTCATCAACGCCAGCACAGGATGGCTCATCGCGGGCGGTTCAGTCCCGACACTCCTGAAAACAACGGACGGCGGAGGTCACTGGGTCCGTCTCCACAAGTTCGAAGGAATCGTCGCCAACATGGACTTCGCCGACCAGCAAAACGGCTGGGTCGCGACTTATGACGGAATCGAGCAAACGCAGGACGGCGGCGAAAGCTGGACCAAGCTGTCCATGACTATCACGAACCCCAGGTCTACCACTGGAGCCGACGACTACGAGCTCAAAGGCGCCCAACACATCGATTTCGTCGATTCACTGCACGGCTGGGTCGCCGGCACCGATGAGCTGTTCAGAACTGCAGACGGCGGCAGTACATGGACTGTCATCAGCGTCCCCTGCCCGCCGGACCCGAACAAAGGGTTCACCTACACTGGCGCACTCTCCTTTATCGATACGCAGAAAGGCTGGGTTGGCTGTTTCTCCCCAGTCACCGACAAAGACTGGCCGCTGTTCAAAACCACCGACGGCGGCGATACCTGGCAAACGCTCCCCAGAACCAGTTTCGGGGCGAACCATCTCGCGTTCGTCGATCAGACTACGGGTTGGGCCGGAACAAGCGGCCACCTGTACGCCACCTCTGATGGGGGCCAAACCTGGACGCCGGCGAGCATCGGCAGCGGCCAGGACATTGTGACGCCCATGCCCGCGACGGCGCAGCTGTGTATGCGATCTACGGATCGAGCGCGCTCCAGGCCAGCTCCGACGGGACACTGAGCTGGCACGTCGTCTATCCGCCGCCGCTGCCGGACGCACCCACGTGCACCGACCGCGACTTACAGTTGAGCGCAAAGTGGTCCCGAACGTCGGATCCGGGGGAGCACACGACGAGCAACACCTATCCGTACACTGGCATCGTCAGTGCCGAGCTCACGCTGACCAATAGAACGCCTGACACCTGCCGCCTCACAGCGTCGATGCCTCATTTCCGCCTCATCGACTCGACCGTCACGGTCGTCGCTCAGGATCTAGGTACGCCGGACCCGGGCTACACGCCGCCTGCCTTCGTCCTCGGACCGAACGAGAGCGCTGGAACTTCCGTCGAATGGGGGCAGTGGTGCTCTTCGGCTCCGCCTAACGAGCCGTTAACGCTCGCAGCCGAAATATCAGGCGTCGGCACGTTCACGGGACCCGCCGAAGACGCCGACGGTCAGGCGATAGCAGCGCCTTTTTGCCACACGGTTTTCGCCAGCGACACGTACCTGCGTCCAGGTTCGCTAGGACCGATCGACGTTCCCGCCAACGCACCGTAACCGCAGCCCGAACCCTCGATCCGTGACTCTCGACCCCTCTAAGCCGTCAACTGGCGGTACAGCGTCGTAATCCGAGACGGCAGCGACTCAATGTCCGGCACCACCTCGTACCCGATGTCCGCGCACATCGTCTTCAAGTAATCGTGACCGTAGCGGTCCACCGTCAGGCAGAACGGCACCATCCCCTTCCGCTTCGCCTCCATCAGCGCCATGTGCGTATCGTGGATCGCGTACTCCTTCTCCGTGCGGTCGCGGCCGTAGCCGTGGTCCTGCGGGCGCCCGTCTGACACCAGGAACAGGATCTTCACCTTCGAGTCGTGCAAGTCCAGCTTCGCCGTCGCGTGCCGGATCGCCGGCCCCATCCGCGTCGAGCGCACCGGCGCGATCTTGTCGATGCGCCGCTTCACCACCTCGCCGAACGCCTCCTCGAGGTCTTTCACCACGTAGAACTCCACGTTGTCGCGCCCGTAGCCGGAGAAACCGTAGATGCCGTAGCTGTCGCCGATCGTCTCCAGCGCCTTGATCAGCAGGACGATGCTCTCCTTCTCCAGATCGATGATCCGCTTCGGCGGCGTCAGCAGCTCCTGCGCGCGCCGCGCCATCCACCACGAGAAGTACCGCCGCGGGTCGTCGTCGAACTCATCCGTCTGGTACTTGCGCTCGTGCTTCGCGATCTCCTCGTCCGTCGAGGCGCTCATGTCCAGCAGGAACGCCACGCCCACGTCACGCTCGATCTTGTTGCGACGCCAGTACACCTTGTCCGACGGCGTCACACCCGCCCGACGCTCGATCGCGTACTCAATCACCGCGTCGAAATCGATATCCTCGCCGTCCTGCAGGCGCTTCAGCTTGCGGAACATCTCCGGGCGCAGCAGCTCGAACTGCCGCCGAGTCTGCGCGACCAGCGAGGCGTAGCGCGAAAGCGTCTGCTCGTAGTAAGTAGCGTTGCCCTCACCCACGTTGTACTCGACGATGCGGCACCACCGCGGCCGGTAGTCGCCCGCCCGGAAGTCCCACTCGTCGTAGTAGAAGTACTTCGGCTCGTTCGCCAGCTCCTGCTCATCGTCCGACGTGCTCAGGCCGGTCACCGGCTGCCCGTCCTTGAGCGGCATCGGCGTCGGCTTCGGCTGCTTGTCCTGTTGCTGCTGGTTCAGCTCCTTGATCAGGTTCGTGAGAAACAGCTCCGACGACTGCGTGAGGTCTGCCTCCGCCATGTCCGCGATCGTGATCTCAACGCTCTTCTCCAGCATCTGCCGCAGCTGCTCCGGAGACAGCGGCGAGGCCTGCGTCTTCTCGTTCCGCTCGTTGCGCAGCTTCATCAGAAGCTGCACCGTCTCCGGCTTGAACTCACCGCGGAAGTCCACCGGCTGCGGCGACTCGTACGGCTGTTGCTCGCCCTGCGGCATCTCGATGTTAGAGTCGCCGAGCGAGTCCGATGTCATCGGGTTCACCTGCATGTCGTCGTCGCCGTACTCCTGCCACTCCTCCAGCTGGTCATCCGGGAACAGGTTCGGGATCTTCTCGGCGATCTGGTACAGCCGCAGCGTCGCCTCCGCCGCGTCCTCGACCAGAGCCTGTGGTTGTTGCAGCATCCCGACCACGCCGATCGCGTCCGACATTAGCGGCATCAGCTGCTCCGGCCACATCACCTGGTCCAGCCCGCCGAGGCTCGCGCGCACCATGTTCTCCACGAACGCCTGGCGCAGCGGCATGTTCTGCACCTCCGGCCGCCGCCCCAGCTCCCGCTCCTGGCGCTGGCCGTACGGCGCGCGTATGCCTCCGTACTCCTTGCCGATCAGCACGTCGATCCGCGCGTCTTCCATGATCGCGAATAAGTCCGAGGCCAGCCGCCGGTCCAGGAACAGGTCGAAGAAGCGCTCCATGTCCGTCAGCGGCACATGCGCTACCGGCGTACCTTCGCCCGGCGCGTCGACGTGCCCATCCGAGTCAAGCGGCGGCGGCGTTCCCGCTGCCGGCGGCACCCGCTGCGCCTCCAGGTCGTGTCGCAGCGGCGGGAAGATCGCCCCCTCGCGCTCGAACTCAAACTCAAACGTCCCGAACTCGAGGTGCCCGGCCTGGTGCGTGCAGTACACCTTGTACACGCGAAAGTTCTGCTCTTTGTCGGCAAATTCTTCGATGTGCGGCGGCAGGAAGATCGCGCTCCCTTCCGTCGAAGGCGCTTCCGTCTCCACCCAGCCGATCCCTTTCTCCGCCAGCGCCTCCGCCGAGTGAACCGCCACGTCCGCGCCCGTCAACGCCTTCCCATACATGCGCAGAATGTCCGCGACCTTGCTCAGCTCCACCCGCGACGACAGCGATTCGAGCACTTCTTCGCCCCGGCTCGACTCCATCCGGAAGTACGCCTCGCCACCCTCCACGCTCTGGTCGAGCAGCGTGCTTCCCTCGCCGTGCCACTCTGCGATCGTGTCGACAGGGATCCGGTCGAGAACGTTCGACGCCGTCTTCAAGAACTCCATCGCGGCCAGCGGCGACCGCACCACGAGGTCCTCCCCCAGCGACAACAAGAGTCCGTGCGAGTCCGGATCGACTTTCGCCAGCGCCCGCGCCGCCTCCGCGAAGAACGTGAACGCCTGCCGCCCCTCGCGCCGCGCCAGCTCCCGCGACAGCGTGAGAAAACGCCCGCGCTGCATCTGCTGGATGTTCGCCAGCAAACCGGGCCCCTTCTCAAGATACGAGCGCGCGTCCGCCCACCCCGTTGAAGCCAGCGCCTCCGCGAACGTCAGGAACGCCGCGCGGTCCTCTCCCGTGAGCGGATCGAGCGAAACCGCCGCGATGCTCAAGCAGTGCGATGCGAGGTCGTACGACCGGTCGCACAGCGCATCGACGAAGCGTACAAGAATCCGCGCCTCCTCCATACTGAGCTTTCCGAACAACTGCGGGCTCCCGTCGAAGAACTGCACCGCCAGCGACGCCGAGCGCCACGTGCCCTTGTACAGCATCCGCCCGAGCCCCATCCAGTCCGACAGCCGCGCCAGCGTCACCTCCGGCAACGTCGCCGGCGACGCACGAAAGTACGACGCCGCCAATGCAGACGAAAGCTCTGCCAGCTCGCGGCCGTTCTTGGCCCAGCGCTGGAAACCGGCGCTGCCGAGCATCGGCAGCACCTGCGGCGTCACCCGATAGTACTCGCCCGCCGCCTCCCACGACCGCCACGACTGCTTCGCCAGCTCCAGGCCGTCCTCGGCCCAGGCGCGAAGCTCATCGTCCGACAGCTGCTCACCAACCGCGTCCGCCGCCTTGCGGAACTCCGCCACCAGGCTCGTCGAAAACGGCGTCAGCTGCTTGTCGTAGTAGGAGTAAAGTCTCTGGCGTTCGTCAGTCATGAGAGGGCTCGTCCTCAATATACGTTATGGCAGCCTGAGACGCCGCCTCGTTCGTCCTGAGGAATCTAAGGACACCGCCCTACATCAGCGGAGACTGAGGAATCGAAGTCGGAGCGCCCTCAGCGAGCCAAGTTGGCAGGCGATCGCCTACTCGAAGATCGAAGAAACGACTTCTTCGATGGACCGCTGCACATCGCGGTCATCCGTCAGCGCCCAGATCACCGCCACCTGGCAGGCGCGGCGTGCCTCGATGCCCTGGTGGATCAGCTTGCCGGCGTAAATTAGCAATCGCGTGCTCACGCCCTCCGCCAGGCCGTGCTCCTTCAGGTGACGCACCTTCTCGCCCAGCTTTGCCAGCTCCATCGCAATCGCCGGATCGACGCCGGACTCGTGCGCGATGATCTTCGCCTCGAGGTCGCGCGGCGGATAACCGAACTCGATCGACATGAAGCGCTGGCGTGTGCTGTGCTTCAGGTCCTTCAGCGCGCTCTGATACCCCGGGTTGTACGAGATCACCAGCAGGAACCCGTCCTTCGCCTCCACGATCTGTCCCAGCTTCTCGATCGGCAGCAGGCGGCGGTGGTCGGTCAGAGGGTGGATCAGCACCGTCGTGTCCTTGCGCGCCTCGACGATCTCGTCCAGGTAGCAGATCGCGCCGGCCTTCACCGCTCGCGTCAGCGGCCCGTCGATCCAGCGAGTCGAGTCGCCTTCCAGCAAGTACCTTCCGACAAGGTCCGACGCCGTGAGGTCTTCGTGGCAGGCTACCGTCACCAGAGGGCGTCCCGTCTCCTCCTTGCGGTTGCCGTTGCCGTCTGCGTCGCGCGTGACACTGACCGGACGCCCAAGCTTGTACGCCATGTACTCGATGAAGCGCGTCTTCCCGCAGCCCGTCGGTCCCTTCAGCAGGACCGGGATCTTCTCGGCGTAGGCAGACTCGAAAAGCTCGATCTCGTCCTTCACCGGCTCGTAGAACGGTTCGGACGTGACGATGTACTCTTCGACGGAGTATTGCCTGAACGTGGGTTCTGTTGTCATTTGACTGCTTCTAGCATACCCAAAACGCTACCCGGTCCGCTTGTCTCCGCGTAGCCGAGGCTTTCCAGCCTCGGGCCAGCCGCCGGACTTAGCTCCGGCCGGGCGCAATTCACGATCCCAGCCGCTCTTGCAAATCCCCCCACTGTTCCAGCGTTTGGCGCTTCGTGCTCTCCATGTCCCCGCTCGTGTCGATAACGACCTGCGCCCGCCGCTTCCGCTCATCCCGGGACATCTGGGCCCGGATGCGCTCCATCACCTGCTGCTCATCGAGGCCGCTGCGTTGAGACACGCGCTTGGCGGCGGTCTCCGGTGCCGCATCGGTGACCCATATCTCGTCCGCCAGGTCGTCCCAGCTCGCCTCCAGCAACAACGCCGCCTCCAGCACCGCGACCGGCACGCCCGTTTTCTCGATCTCCGCCAGCTTCTCGCGCATCATCCCCTTCATCCGCGGGTGCGTGATCGCGTTCAGCTTGGCCAGCTGCTTGGAATCGCCAAAGACGATCGCGCCCAGCTTTTTGCGGTCGATCGTCCCGTCGTCCCCGCGCACTTCCGGCCACTCGTCGAGAATCGCGTGGTAGCCGGGCCGTCCCGGCAAATACACCTCGTGCCCGACAAGGTCAGCCGAAAGCACCGGCGCGCCCTGCTCCTTCAGCACTTCCGCCACCGTCGACTTCCCGGTGCCGATACCGCCCGTAAGACCGATAACAAACATAGGGGTGCTCACCCCGTATCTACGCACACCCACCCGCGCCGGTCAAGAAACGCTCTGAAGAGCCGACGCAATCATCGCGAAACGCGATCATCGTAGCTGCAGCGTCTTTAGACCTGCCACACGGCACTCGTCAAAGGAACCAGACCTCGCCAAACAGCACAACCAATTGTTCCAGACGCTGCCCAACTCATCCCATCCGCAACATCTCCGCTCATCCTGCCTGCCCGCCGCGGAGGGAGGCTCTCGAAAGCATGTCCTGAGCGCGGCGGCAGCCGCAGCCGAAGGGGACGAGCGGAGCGACGACGCTTCGATCATCGCTAACGCATTCGTTAATTCGTTCTGGCGAAGCCCATTCGTTGACAGTCCACCGCGCCCGCTAACGACGCCCGCTCTTCAATCCCGTCCGCAACTTGTTCCCCACCTCCCGCACCACCCGCGACGCCAATCGCGAGCGGCTCCGCTCGACAAACCGCTCCGCCGCGTTCGCATCGCGCTGCGCCAGCGCACGCAACGCCCACGACATCGCTTTCACCACCATATCGTCGCGGTCATCATCAACACCTCGCACACGGTCAGCGTTCTCTTGGCGTCGCCCTTCGTCCCCTTCACATTCAGCCGGGTCGTGCACACCAGCGCCGCGCGCCGCCACCACCTGTCGTTAGACAGCGCCCACTCCGCGATCACTTCGTCATCGACTCGCCCCATCCGCCACGCTGGCCCCGCCACAATCGTCCCGAAGCAGTCCACCTTGTCCCAGCTGTCCATCCCGCGCCCCAGCTTCTCGATGTCGGCCCTCGTCAACGAAGCCATCGCTCCCTTATGGTTGGCGACCAGTTCATCGGAGAAGAACCGGTGCACCACCCCTGACTTCTGCAGCCCAAGCGCCAGCCGGATCACGGCCCGCGGCTCCGCGTCACGGATGTGTTTGGTGTATTCGCGCCGCACCGCACGCAGCGCAGGAGTGGTGTGGGCAGTAGTCTTGAGACGTGAGGTAATCTCCTCAACTAGCGTCCCGTCTATTGTCATACTTGTCATCATACAACCTATATGATACTGTGTGTGCATGGCTTCAGAACGAATGACGATATCGCTTCCCACGAAGACAGCGAAGCGCATGCGAGAGATGGCGCGTAAGACTGGCAAACCGCTGAGTCGCGTCATCGCGGACGAACTGGCCGAGAATGAGTCGATGAAGCTGCGGTCGAAGCTGGCAGCAGATTACCAGGCGGCGGCCAAGGAAGAGGAGACCCGACGCGCAACCGAGGATATCTCGGCTATCGCCGGCGAAACGTTCCCGGACGCATGACGAGATGGTCCGACGAGGCGAAATCTACATCGTGAGTTTCGACCCGGCACGTGGTGTCGAGCAGCGAGGAACACGTCCAGCGCTGGTGATCCAGAGCGATTCGGGAAATGAGTTCGCGAACTCCACGATCGTCGCAGCGATGAGCACCAGTGCTTCAGCTGACTACTTGTTCCGCGTCGAAGTGGGCCCCGAAAACAGTGGGCTAAGAGAAGCATCGACGATCATGCTGGATCAGATTACGACCATCAGCCTTCAGCGACTCAAAGAACCCGTCGGGCAAGTCTCGTCCTGGGTGATGGAAGAAGTAGACAGCGCCCTCAAGTATAGCCTCGGCCTCGTCGGCTAGTCTTCCAGCCACAACAAGAACTCGTACGCCGCCTGCCTCGTCTCCAGAAATAGTACAGGGGCGCTCACCTCGACGAACGCCCCCTGTTTGCTGCTTGCTGTTTGCCTGTTTGGCGGCTACCCAGCTTTGACCTTCTTCACTTCCTCGATGAACGCCGGCACGAACTCCTTCGCGTCCGCGACCACCGCCCAGCGCGACGCCTTGAAGATCGGTGCGTCCGGGTCCTTGTTCACCGACGCGATGTTCTTCACCGACGAGATGCCGGCCATGTGCTGGCTCGCGCCCGAAATACCGACGGCAATGTACAGGTCCGGCGTCACAACCTTCCCCGTCAGCCCGACCTGCGCCGCCACCGGGTACCACCCGAGGTCGCACACCGCGCGGCTCGCGCCAACGGCGCCGCCCAAAATGCCCGCGAGCGTCTCCAGCGGCTGGAAGCCCTCAGGCCCGCCGAGCCCACGACCGCCGCTAACGACGACCTTCGCGTCCTCTAGCCGTACGCCTTCCGCCTTCTCCTTGCGCCGGTCCGTCACCTTCGATCGCACCTTACCAGCGTCGATATTCGCGTCCTGCTTCACAACTTCCGCGCTTGATGCCCCCGCCTCAGCCGGCTCCAGCGCCTTCACACGCACCGTCGCCATCGCCGGTGTGCCCGTGAACGAATAGCGAGCCTTCGCCGCGCCGCCGAAGCACGGTCGCTCGGCGTGCATCTTCCCGCCCTCAGACGTCAGTGCGGTGCAGTCCATCGCCACCGCCGTGCCAAGTCGCGCAGCCAGTCGCGGCGCGAGGTCACGGCCCATCATCGTCTGTGCGAAGAGAATCGTGTCCGCGCCGACTTCCTTCGCGATACGCTCCGCCGGCTGGATGTACGTGTCGCCCAGGTACGTCTCGAGTTGCGCATCATCGACGACGATCACCTTCTTCGCGCCATACGCTCCCGCCGCAGCCGCCAGCCCCTCGACGCCCTTGCCGAGCAACGCCACCGTAATGTCGCCACCAAGCTTCTGCGCCGCGCCGCACAGCTCCGCCGTCACCGGGTTCAGCTTCCCGTCCTCCGTCGCCTCCGCGAAAACAAGTGTTCCAGCCATGTCTTTCTCCCTAGGTTTGTCGGTTTGTCGGTTTGTCGGTTTGTTAGATGAGCTTCGCTTCATGCAGGCGCTGCGCCAGCTTCTGCGCCTTCTCCTGCGCCGTGTCGCCTTCTATCACTTCCGTCGCGACCGACGTGTCGGGAATGAACAGCGCCTCGAGAGTGACGCGCGGCGCCGGTGCGCTGATGCCGATATCCGCCAGCGTCCACGGCTTCACTTCTTTCTTCGCGGCCTGCATGATCTGCCGAAGCTGCGGGTAGCGCGGCTCGCCCAGCTCGTTCGAGACCGTGACCACCGCCGGCGTGCTCGCCTCAACCGTCTCGAAGCCGTCCAGCAGCACCCGCTCGACCGTGACCTTGCCGCCAGCCATCTGCACATCCTTGGCGATCGTCACAACCGGCACGCCCAGTATCTCGGCGATCGTCGAGCCGACGACGCCCATGTCCCAGTCCACCGCCTGCCTGCCCGCGATGATCAGGTCGAACGCGCCGAGCTTCTTGATCGCCGCGGCCAGCACTTCGGCCGTCTGCCAGTGGTCGCCGTCGTTGATCGCCGGGTCGTTCACGTGCACGCCTTCGTCGGCGCCCATCGCCAGGCAGTGCTTGATGCTGTCCCGGAAGCTGTCCGGGCCCAGACTCATCACCGTGATCGTCGTGTCCGGCAGCTTGTCCTTGATCCGCAGCGCCGCCTCCACTCCAATCGTGTCGAACTGCGAGCGCGTCGGCTGGATGCCGGGCGCCGGGATAACCTTCTTGGCGGACTCGTCCACCTTGAACTGCGAGGCGGGCGTCTCCGGGTCTGGCACCTGTTTGACCAGACAAACAATGTGGGGCATGCGGACCTCCTGGTTCGCGTATTTTTGGGCGATTAGCCGCGTTTTCCGTTGGGCCGCGCGTTAGTATAGCAAACGCTAAATTGTGGGCAACCACAACGTTGTAGGGGCTAGGCGTCCACCGCCGCACTAGCGCCATCCCTGCGCAGCGATAACCTGTGATCGATCACCGGACTCCCGCCCACCGCAACGCCTCGCCCCAACGCCACCCTCACCTCGGGCGCCTGCTAGCTCGCCCACGCCCGCAACACCAGCATCCCGCCCTCCCCGCGCTCCAACAACGGCGCCACCGACGACACATCGAGCTGCGCGCAATACGCCACGTCATCTCCCAGCCCAACGTCCGCTAGCTCCTGCGCGTGATACGCCGACCGCACCGCCTCAGCGATTCTCGATTCCGACATCACGAACGCGTCCCGCGCAAACCGCGCCGCGTCTCCAGCGACCAACGTCGCGTCGACCGTCTCTCCCCTCTCCCGCGCACGGGAGAGGGGCTGGGGGTGAGGGATCCCCGCCGCCATCGCCGCATCCGCGATCGCTCCTGCACCCAGGGCGTCCTCCAGCACGAACACCGACCCGCCGTAGGCAGCCGAACACACCACCTGCACGTCCAACTCGCGCTCCGCCGCGATCGCCAGCGCCGCCTTCGCGACCGCCGTTCGGTTCAGCAAGCCACCGACCAGCACTACCGGCGCCTCCGCCGCCAGCGCCGCCAGCACCCGGGTCCCGTTCGACGTCGCCAGCACCGCCGACTTCCCCACCAGCTCGAGCCGCGAAAACTCCACCGGCGAGTTCCCGTAGTCGAACCCCTCCGGCGGGAGCCCGTGTTCCTCGCCGCAAAGCAAATACCCCGGCAGCCCCGCGCTCAACCGCCGCGCCTCCGCGACGTCCTTCGCCGCCACTACGGTTTCGCACCCGCGCTCCAGCAACGTCACAACGCTCGAAGACGCCCGCAACACATCCACCACCACGCACACGCACTTGGCCGCCTCAAACCGCTGCCCCGGCAACAGCGAAACGTCTATGCGCAAACGCTGACTCCTCCCCTCTCCCGCGCACGGGAGAGGGGCCGGGGGTGAGGGCACGTACGTCGAGCCCACTCCAACCGGTCAGCTACTCCGAAGCGGAGGCTGTACGCCCTTCCCGCTTCCTTCTTCCATCTTCCTTCGCGTTCCACACGCATTCTGCACATCATAGCGTCGGCATTCCCCTTCCCTACCGGCCCTTCCTCTTATATCATCCCAAAGAGGCGGATTGGACACGTTAGACAACCCCGGCAGACCCCACGATTCAATCGCACGGAGGGCGCCCGGAGTAGGAGCGTCCCCCATGTTCGTCGATAAGCTGCGGGCCGCTCAGCAGACCAACAACAGCTTCCTCTGCATCGGTCTCGACCCCGACCCCGAGCTGATGGCGCACCCGCACATCCCCTCCTTCTTCACCGACATCATCGAAGAGACGAAAGACCTCGTTTGCGCCTACAAGCCCAACCTCGCCTTCTTCGAGGCGCTCGGCTTCGAGGGCATGCAGATCATGCTCGAGTCGATCAGCGCCGTCCCCAAACACATCCCGATCATCGCCGACGCCAAGCGCGGGGACATCGGCAACACTGCCCGCTTCTACGCGAAAGCGATCTTCGACATCTACAAGTTCGATGGCTGCACCGTGAACCCTTACGGCGGCCGCGACGCCGTCGAGCCGTTCACCGCCTACGCCGATAAGGGCGTCTTCGTCTGGTGCCGCAGCTCCAACCCCGGCGCCGCCGACGTGCAGGACCTCGAGCTCAAGGACGGCAAGCCCCTGTTCGAAGCGATCGCTGAGCGCGCGCGCGACTGGAACGAGCGCGGAAACGTCTGCGTCGTCGCCGGTGCCACCTGGCCCGAACAGATCGAACGCGTGCGCGACATCTGCCCGGACCAGGTGATCCTCGTGCCGGGCGTTGGCGCACAGCGCGGCGCCCTCGAAGCCGCCGTCCAGGCCGCCATGGACGCCGAGGGCGGCGGCTTCCTCATCAACGCCTCGCGCGGCGTCACCTACGCCTCCCGCGGCGACGACTACGCGGCGGTGGCCCGCAAGGAGGCGCAGCGGCTGCGCAACCGCATCAACGTGATGCGGCAAGCGGCGCTGGCACGGGGGTAACCCGCATCGATTCACAAGCCGGCGGCCACGAATCGCCTCTCGCTCACCGCGGCGGCTTCGGAGCCAGCTGTGCACGTCCCCATTTCCCATTTCCATTCTCCCCGGAATGGCAGGGCGCGCGAAGTGCGATAATCTGCCGTGGAAAGGCGCCACGATGGTAATCGAGGTCTTCTTAGGCGACGTCGTTCGCCTCAGGAAGCCACATGCCTGCGGGGGATACGATTGGGAAGTCGTGCGGCTCGGCGCGGATATCGGCATCCGCTGCCTTACCTGCAAACGTCGCGTTCTACTGGACCGCAGCGTCTTCGAGAAGCGCGTGAAGACGTTCCTCTCCCGCGGCACACCGGAGGCCGGCCCTGAAGGATAACCGGCTCATCTACGAGCCCAACGTCCGCGAGGTCGTGAAGTCGCGCGCCCTCCTGAACGAAGGCAAGTTCTTCGCGCTCTGGCTCAGCCAGGGCCTCTCCCAGACCGCGCAGAACGCCCTTCTCTTCGCATTGCTCGTCATCGTTCTCGGCATCACCAACTCGTCGATCCACACCAGCTTCCTCATTCTCAGCTTCATCCTCCCCTCGATTCCTTTGGGCTTCGTCGTCGGCGTCATCCTCGACCGCGTGAACAAAGGCCCGATCCTCATCATCACAAACGTCATCCGCGCCGGCCTCTGCGTCCTACTCTTCTTCTTCCACGACAACGAGTGGATCATCTACGCCCTCTCCTCCGGCATCGCCACCGCCAGCCTTTTCTTCAACCCAGCCGTCGTCTCGCTGATCCCGCAGGTCGTCAAAAAAGAGCGGCTCGTCCAGGCCAACAGCCTCTACAACTTCACGCTTACCGGCGCGCAGCTCATCGGCATCGTCTTCCTCGCCCCCACCGTCCTCAAAACCGTCGGCGCCGACGGCATGTTCGTCCTCGCGACCGCCATGTTCCTGGTCGCCGCCGCCGCTGCGGCCCGCCTGTCGCTCGAACCCGAGAAGCGCGAAACGAGGTCCACGTCCGGCCAGATGTTCGGTGGCATCCCCACCGAGTTCCGCGAAAGCTGGAAAGCGCTGACCGCGGACCGGCGCTCCGTGATCGCCCTCATACAGCTCATTATCAGCAGCACGCTCGTCCTCCTCTTCGCGATCCTCATCCCCCGCTACATGCGCGACGTGATCGACGTGCCCGCCGACAGCGCCGCCCTCGTCTTCGCACCCACGGGCATCGGCGCCCTCGTCGGCCTACGCTTCATCCCGATGTTCGCACGCAAGGGCAAGAACCGCGTCGTCGTCATCGGCCTCGCCGGCATCGCCGTCTGCCTCGTCCTCCTCGCGCTCGTCAACCCGATCGCCGAACTCTGGGAGAGCGCGCCCGCGACCCTCGACCCGAGCCGCTTCCTGCGCGTCTCCCTTTTGCAAGCGCTCGTCATGTGCTTCGCCGGGCCGATGGGCTTCTTCTACGCGCTGCTCAACGCACCGGCCCAGACCGTCCTCCACGAACGCGCCCCACCAGAGATGCGAGGCCGCATCTTCGCCACCCAGGTCGTCTCCGCGAACTTCCTCTCGCTCGTTCCGCTGCTTGCTATCGGAGCGATCACGGACCTCCTGAACGTGACCGTCGTGCTCCTGATATTGGCTGCGATTGTCGGCGGAATGGCCGCCCTCAGCCGCTGGATGGAGGAGAAAGACGCCCTCGAAACTGCAGAGGAGCGTATGCCCCAGGGCGTGGGCACTTAATTGACGCGCGGGAAATGGCGGCCTTAGAGTGGAATTGCTAGGAGGTGGACGCAATTGGTCGAAATGACCATTGAAAGCATTCGAGTCAGCCTCATGAACTACCAGCGCGTGGTCATCCTGAGGGAAAAAGACTCGGACCGCTATCTGCCTATCTGGATCGGCCCCGCTGAGGCCGACGCTATAGCCGTTCGCCTCCAAGACGTCCAGGTCGCCCGTCCCCTCACCCACGATCTGCTCGGCAACACCATTCAGCAGCTGGGCGCCACCGTCGCCTACATCGTCGTCAACGACCTCTCGAACGACACCTTCTTCGCCCGCATCATGCTCCAGGTCGACGGCCGCTCCGTCGAGATCGACTCCCGCCCCAGCGATGCCATCGCCCTCGCCGTCCGCGCCCAGGTCCCGATCTTCGCCGACGAGTCCGTCCTCGACAAAGCCGGCGTCAAGCTCGACGAAGAGGGCCAGCTCGACCAGGTCACCGGCAGCACCCAGCCCATCGAAAACGCCACCGAAGTCTCCGACGAAGAGCTCGAAAAGCTCTCCCCCTTCCGCGACGTCATCGAAGGCCTCGACCTCGAAGACTTCGGCAAGAAATAACCAACCCAGCGTAGGGCCGTTCGCGAACGGCCCGCCCAAATCCTTCCCCCAGCGCAGACGTCCCCACGAAGGCGCAAGACGCCCCCGTTCGCCCTGAGGAATCGAAGGGCCGCACATCACCAGCGAAGGCTGAGGAATCGAAGCCGCAGCGCTTCCCGCCACAACGCGACGTAGCTGCGGCGTCTTCAGCAACTGCCCATCGCCGCGCCCAGCCACCACCTTGGCAACGCAGCACTCACTCCCCCCTCTTCACTCTTCACTCTTCCAACCTCCAACCTCTTACCTCCAACCCCCAAACCTCGTATCATCCCCACGCATGCCCGCCCTCTCCCGCAATTGCCCCATCTATCGCTCTCACTGGACGCTAATAATCGATTGTGATAATATTCTCAATCGCCAGGAGAAGGCGATCCGGTGACGAAAAAACCGCCTCTCATAGACCGGTTTCCCGCCGCCATCCAGCTCACCGGCCTCGGCTGGTACTTGGCCGTATGTATCGCCGGTGGTATCGTCGGCGGGGCACTCGCCGACAGCTGGCTGGACACGAAACCGGTGCTGACTCTGGCGGGGCTTTTTATTGGTCTCGGCTCCGCGTTCTACGGGGGATACAAGCTCCTGATGCAGGTCATATCGACACGGACGACGAACAAGGACTCTGATGCTTAGCAAGCGCACCCTTTACATCCTTGGCGCCCTCGTTTTGTTCGTCGTCGGCTTCGTCTTCCTGCGCGGGCCCATCCCCCACATCTCCATCGCACCTGAAACGCTCGTCAAAGCCGGCGACGTCCCCGGCGCGGGGTGGAGCATCAACATCACCAACACCATCCTCACAACCTGGGTGGTTGTCGTGCTGGTGCTGATCTTCATCTTCTTCATAACCCGCCGCAAATGGTCGCTCGTCCCATCAGGAGTGCAGAACTTCTTCGAGGCCGTCGTCGAGGCCTTCTACAACCTCGTCGTTGGCATCGCCGGCGAGGAGAACGGTCGCCGCTTCTTCCCGCTTGTCGCCACCATCTTCTTCTTCATCCTCATCAGCAACTGGCTCTCCCTGACGCCCATCTTCAACGCCGTCGGTTTCCAGTCCGACCCGGAAGAGACCGGCTTCGTCATGAAGCAGACGTCCGTCGGCCCGTTTGACGTCGCGTACGTTCCGCTGTCCAACACCAGCACCCTCAGCGGCGACTCGATCAGCGAGGGTGACTCGAACGCCGTAGAGCATCACGACAAGGCCGTCAGCGACGGCAAGTTCGTAGGCGAACTGATCCCGCTCCTCCGCGGCCCCAACACGGACCTCAATACGCCGCTGGCGATCGCCATCTGGTCGGCCATCTTCGTCGAGGCCTGGGGTATCAGCTCGCTCGGCTTCTTCAAGTACGGCAAGAAGTTCTTCAACTTCAGAGGCCCCATCGACTTCTTCGTCGGCATCCTGGAGCTGATCTCTGAGCTCGTTCGGCTCGTCAGTTTCACGTTCCGTCTCTTCGGCAACATGTTCGCCGGCGAGGTCGTGATCCTGATGTTCACGTTCCTGACGCCGTTAATGCTCACCCTGCCGTTCTATGGCCTCGAACTGTTCGTCGGCATCGTCCAGGCGTTCATCTTCGCCTCCCTGACCCTCGTCTTCGCTGTGATGGCCGTGCAGAGCCATGACGGCCACGAAGAGCACAAGCCGGAGCACCTGGAAGGCATCGGCCAGGCCATAGCGGAACCGATTCAGTGATGACAAGCCAATCCAGCCAGAACACAAAGCGAATCAAAAGCTCAAGGAGGCTTTAAATGTTTGACCTCATTCTTGCTGTCGTGCCACCCGCCGTTGACGCGGTGCAGCACATAGCCCAGGACACCGGCAACACCGGGTTCACCATCAGCGACAAGGGCATGAAGGACATCGGCGCTGGCATGGCCATGGGTCTCGGCGCCTTCGGTCCCGCGCTCGCCATCGGCAACCTGGCCGGCCGCGCCATGGACGCCCTCGGCCGCAACCCGGAAGCCCAGCCTGTCATCCAGACCAACATGATCCTTGGACTGGCGTTCGCCGAGGCCATCGGCATTTACGCGCTCGTCGTCTCGATCATGATCGGCTTCGTGTTCTAGCCAGACCAGGACGCATAACCGGCAAAGAAGGTAGCTATGCTAGCGACCATACTTTTAGAGGCTTCGGGCATCAGTAAGCTGGGCATCAACCTGCCCGGCCTGATCGCTCAGTTCATCAACTTCGGCATCCTGCTCGTCGCCTTCACCTTCGTCTTTAAGAAGTTCGTCTTCCCAATGATGGACGAACGCAAGAAGCGCATCGAAGAAGGCCTGCAGGCGTCGGAAGACGCCAAGCGCAAGCTCGCCGAAGCGCAAACAGAGGTGAGCGGCGAAATGCAGCGCGCCCGCCAGGAAGCGCAGGCCTTGATCGCCCAGGCCCAGCAGACGTCCGCCCGCATGGCCGAAGAGGCCCGCGGCGTCGCCCGCACCGAGGCTGAGGGGATCATCGAACGCGCCCGCGGCGAAATCCAGCTCGAACGCGACGCCGCCATCCAGGAGATCCGCCGCCAGTTCGGCGACCTCGCGATCACGGCCGCCGAGCGTGTCATCCGCCGCAACCTCGACCGCGCAGCCCAGCACGACCTGATCGAGCAGGTGCTGCAAGAAGCGCCCAGCGCCGGCGACGGATCGGCGCGGAACTAACGCATGTACCCGGAGCCAGCCGCCCGGCGCTACGCAGAGGCCGCCTACCTCATCGCCCGCGAAGAACGTCGCGAGGATGACTGGCGCGACGGCCTCCAGTCTATCGCCGCGCTCTTCGGCGATCCCTCCGCGCAGCGCTTCTTCGCGAACAGCGGCGTGCCCGTCGCCCAGAAATCGCAGCTCCTGGACAAGTCCATCGCCGGCCTCCCGCCGGACATCTTGAACCTCGCCCGACTTCTCCTCAGGCGCCAGCGCACAAGGCTCGCACCGCAGGTCTCACAGGCCTACCAGGAGATCATCGACAAAGAGAAGGGCATCTCCCACGCCACCGTCACCAGCGCCGTCCCGCTCAGCGACGACGAACAGCGCGCCGTCCAGAAAAAGGTCGAGCAAATGACCGGCGGCACCGTCATCATCCAGACGGCGGTCGACGAGACGATTCTCGGCGGACTCATCGTCCGCATCGGCGACCGCCTGATCGACGGCAGCACCCGCAGCCGCCTCCTCGCCCTGCGACAACGCATTGCCGGAGCGCGCTCGTGATGGCCACCGACAAGGACACCGCCATCAAGAACATGGAGCGCTCGTGGACAGTCCACCGTTCCGTCGTCGAGTCCGTGCCGGAGGAAGAGTTGACGGCTCTCGGTGTCGTAGAGGCGTGGTCAGTCAAGGACATCGTCGGACACATAGCCTTCTGGGATCAGAGGGCGGCAACCTCGCTACGAGCCGTAACAAGGAACGATATGGACGGGATTCCGCGCGGCAAAGGCGAGAACTGGGTAGACGAGTGGAACGAACGCGAATACAAGGCTCGCAAGGACAAGCCATTCACCGAAGTCCGCAGTGAGTGGATCACTGCCCACGAAAACGCCCGCATCGCCCTCGCCGAAACATCGGAAGCCACGCTCGACGCGAAAATCGGCCCGAACCTGGTGGTTGACGAACTCGGCTGGGACACTTGGGCGCACTACGAACAGCACACCGAGCAGATCAAAGCCTGGCTCCGCGAGATGGAAACGACGGAGAAATAGGATGGCGCCAGGACTACCGGAGTTCTCGAGGCGGCGAGTCCGCGCAGCTCTCTGCCGGGAGTCTGGCGGTACTTCACGGGCCAGTCCGTCAAATGCAGAACAGCCGAGAAACGGCATGGCGGCCGAGGCCAACTCAGTTCTCGAAGCGGGGAGTGCAGAGGGGCGCAGCCCTTCTGCCGGGGGCGTGGGGGAGTCCCCCAGAACCCCTCCCTCTCTTTTGGGGAGGGGCGGCGGTAGGCCTTCCGCAGTCTAAGAATCGAACTAACGAAAAAGTGAACGGAGGTGCAGGTTAGAGATTAGAGGCTGGAAAAAGTGACGACGGCTGTCCAATTTCCAACTTCCAATTTCCAACTTCCACCCACACTCCTCTGAAGGAGCAAAGACATGGCAGTACGACCAGACGAAATCGCATCGATAATCAAGCAGCAGATCGAGCAGTTCGGCGGCGCCGTCACAGCGGTCGACGTCGGCAGCGTCGTCGAGTCCGGTGACGGTATCGCGCGCATCTACGGTCTGCGCGGCGCCCAGTACTCCGAGCTGCTGGAGTTCCGCCCGAAGGACCAGGCCGGCAACCAGACCACCGTCATGGGCCTCGCCCTCAACCTCGAAGAGGAGACCGTCGGCGCCATCATCCTCGGCGACTACACACACATCAAAGAGGGCGACGAAGTCCGCTCCACCGGCCGCATCATCCAGGTGCCCGTCGGCGATGGCCTCATCGGCCGCGTCGTCGACCCGCTCGGCCAGCCACTCGATGGCAAGGGCCCCGTCCCCTCGACAACCACCCGCCCCGTCGAGAAGATCGCCCCCGGCGTCTCCGAGCGCCAGGCGGTCAACGTCTCGATGCACACCGGCGTCAAGGCCATCGACGCGATGACCGCCATCGGCCGCGGCCAGCGTGAGCTCGTCATCGGCGACCGCTTCACCGGCAAGACCGCAATCTGTCTGGACGCGATCATCGCCCAGAAGAACACCGGCGTTATCTGCATCTACGTCGGCATCGGCCAGCAGGCCTCGAAGATCGCCCAGGTCGTCGGCATCCTCGACGAGAACGGCGCCATGGGCCACACGATCGTCGTCTGCGCCAACGCCGCCGACCCGGCCGCCCTCCAGTACATCGCTCCCTATGCCGGCTGCTCCATGGGCGAAGAGTTCATGGCTCAGGGCAAGGACTGCCTCATCGTCTACGATGACCTCTCCAAGCACGCTTGGGCCTATCGCCAGATCTCGCTCCTCCTCCGCCGCCCTCCCGGCCGCGAGGCCTATCCCGGCGACGTCTTCTACCTGCACAGTCGCCTGCTGGAGCGCGCCGCCCGTCTCGCCC
The DNA here is from genome assembly GCA_041481535.1 of Dehalococcoidia bacterium. Taxonomy (GTDB): domain Bacteria; phylum Chloroflexota; class Dehalococcoidia; order SM23-28-2; family RBG-16-64-32; genus DATKKM01. The sequence continues at coordinate 20,507 of JBGPBZ010000027.1, forward strand.
CCGAGTACGGCGGCGGCTCCCTCACCGCCCTCCCCATCATCGAGACGCAGGCCGGCGACGTCTCCGCTTACGTGCCAACAAACGTCATTTCGATTACTGACGGCCAGATATATCTCGAGGCAGACCTCTTCGCCGCGGGCATCCGCCCCGCCGTCAACGCCGGCCTCTCCGTCTCCCGTGTCGGCGGCGCCGCGCAGACGAAGGCGATGCGCAAAGTCGCCGGCGGCCTTCGCCTCGGCCTCGCCCAGTACCGCGAGCTGCAGGCGTTCGCTCAGTTCGGCACCGCCGAGCTCGATGCCGCGACCCGCCGCCAGATCGAGCTTGGCCAGCGCCTCGTCGAGATCCTCAAGCAGCCTCAGTACAAGCCCGTCCCGCCCGGCCAGGAGGTCGCGATCCTCTACGCCGTCGTCAACGGCTACACCAACGACATCGAACCGAACAAAGTCCGAGACTTCGAGGACGCCTTCCTCCGCTACATGGAGGCCGCCCAGCCCGAAATCCTCAAGACGATCGACAGCACCGGCGTCCTCGACGACGCCACCGAAGCCGCCCTCAAGACCGCCATCGATTCCTTCAAGCAAACGGGAGCCTGGTAACGTGCGAGCTCCCAGTTCCTTGTTCCAAGTTCCAAGTTCCAAGTTCCCCACGGGGCGGGGGGACTAGGGGAAGCCCATGGCCGCCGGACAGCTACGCATCATCCGCAGGCGCATCCGCTCCATCCAGAGCGCCGCTAAGATCACGCGCGCCATGGAGCTCGTCGCCGCCTCCAAGATGCGCCGCGCCCAGCTCAACGCCCTCGCCGCTCGTCCTTACGCCGAGCGCCTCCGCTGGGTCCTCGCCGACCTCGCCGAAACCCTCGGGATGATTGACATCGCTGACCGCAACCCACTCTTCCAGGAGCGGGAGGAAGTCAAGAACGTCGAGCTCATCTACGTCACGCCGTCGCGCGGTCTCGCCGGCAGCCTCGTCTCCAACCTCAACCGCCGCGCCGGCCAGTTCATCCTCGACACCGGCAAGCAAACGCGCGTCGTCGCCGTCGGCCGCAAGGGCCGCGACTTCATGCGCCGCGCCGGCCAGAACGTCGTCGCCGAATTCCTCGATCTCGGCGACTACCCCGCCTTTTCCGACGTCCGCATCATCGCCCAGGTCGCCATCCAGGACTTCCTCAACGGCGACGCCGACGAAGTCCACCTGCTCTACGCCGAGTTCGTGAACACCGTGACCCAGCGACCCACCGTCTTCAAACTGCTCCCGATCAAACCGCCCGCCGACGCCGGGACCGCTAAAGTCGACTACATCTACGAACCTACCCGCGAAGACGTCCTCGCCGAACTCCTCCCCCGCTACATCGAGCGCCAGGTCTACGGCGCCGTCCTCGAAGCCGCCGCCAGCGAGCAGTCCGCCCGCATGGTCGCCATGCGCAACGCCACCGACAACGCCAACGAGCTCATGCGAGACCTCACCCTCGTCTACAACAAAGCCCGCCAGGAAGCAATCACCTCAGAGCTGCTCGACATCGTCGGCGGCGTGGAGGCGATGAGTTGATGATGGGAACAAAGACGACACCTGTCATCCTGAGCAGCGTCCACGCTCGTTCGCGGCCCCAATTCACCTTCGCGAAGGACCTGGGGTGGGGCAACGCACGCGCGGACGCAGACACTCGACAGCAGACAAAACAAAAACTTAGCAACCAACCAGACGTAGCTGCAGTGTCTTTAGACCTGCCCATCGTCTCCCCCACGACAAACGCCCAGACCCCAAACCCGGAGGTTCGACATGGCTAAAGGCAGCAAGGGACAAGTAGTCCAGGTCATCGGCACAGTCGTCGACGTCGAATTTGGCGCCGGAGACCTGCCCGAAATCTACAACGCTATCGAGATCACCGTTAACGCGGAGACAAAGCTCATCGCCGAAGTGCAGCAGCACCTGGGCAACAACTGGGTGCGCGCCCTCGCCATGGACACCACCGACGGCCTCGCCCGCGGCGCCCCTGCCGTCGACACCGGCCAGCCGATCACCATCCCCGTCGGCGAGCCCTGCCTCGGCCGCCTCTTCAACGTTCTCGGGATGCCGATCGACAACCTCGGCGAAGTGAAGGCCGACGAGCACTGGCCGATCCACCGCCCCGCTCCCACCCTCGAAGAGCGCGAGACCTCTCCGCAGATCCTCGAGACCGGCGTCAAAGTCCTCGACCTCGTCGCCCCCTTCACCAAGGGCGGCAAGGTCGGCGCATACGGCGGCGCCGGCACCGGCAAGACCGTCATCATCCAGGAGCTGATCCGCAACATCGCCACAGAGCACGGCGGATACTCCGTCTTCGCCGGCGTCGGCGAGCGCTCCCGCGAAGGCAACGACATGTGGAACGAGATGAAGGACTCCGGCGTTATCGACAAGACCGCCCTCGTCTTCGGCCAGATGAACGAGCCCCCCGGCGTCCGCGCCCGTATCGCCCTCACCGGCGTCACCATGGCCGAGTACTTCCGCGACACTATGGGCCAGGACGTCCTCATCTTCATCGACAACGTCTACCGATACATTCTCGCCAACATGGAAGTGTCCGCGCTCCTCGGCCGCATGCCCTCCGCCGTCGGTTACCAGCCGACGCTGGCCACCGACATGGGCGCGCTGGAAGAGCGCATCACCTCCACCAAGCGCGGATCGATCACCTCCTTCCAGGCGATCTACGTCCCCGCAGACGACTACACCGACCCCGGCATCGTCACCACCTTCGGCCACCTCGACGCCGTCATCTCACTTGACCGCGCGCTCGTCGAGCAGGCCCTCTACCCCGCCGTCGACCCGCTGTCCTCGTTCTCCCGAATCCTCGACCCGCGCCTCGTCGGTGACGACCACTACCGCGCGGCGCGTGGCGTGCAGGCCGTCCTCCAGCGCTACAAGGACTTGCAGGACATCATCGCCATTCTCGGTGTCGAAGAGCTTTCGGACGACGACAAGGTGTC
>JBGPBZ010000028.1:0-22600 GCA_041481535.1 Dehalococcoidia bacterium
CGTGCGCGATGTGCTCCCGCAAATGCTGGATCGCGTGCAGCAGCGCCCACGACGCCGGCACCGTCTCCGGCGCATCTCCCGGCCGAGCGTGCGTTTTCCGCACCGCCGTCCAGTCCACCTCTTCCACCCCCTCCAGCAGCGCCATGATCTGCCGAGAAAACTCGTGCATGAAGTCAGCCAGCGCCTTCGCATCGTCCGACTTCACCCGAAACTCCGAGTCCCTATCCCGCTCCGGCAACGCCGCCCCCACCGCCACACTCATCCACGACCGAGTGCTGTGCAGCACATGCGTCACCAGTACCGCAATCGAATTCGTATCCGCGCCCGCTGGCTTCCAGTCCAGCGCCTCCCCCGGCAACCCATCCACAGCGTCCCGCAAGTCATTCAGGTCTTCCTTCACAACGTACCGGGCGGATGTAAGTAGCGCGTCAGTCATGTCAGCGTATCCTCATCGAGCGCAGATAGCCGAGCGACGATCTCCGAACCCAGATATGTTTGAGCAAAGGCGAAAAGCCTCTTTCGCTCAAAGGGGTAATGAGGGCGTCCAATACGTTCATCAAATGTGGATTGGGCGCGTTTCCACGACCTTGAGGCCTCGCGCGCGTCGCCTTGCGCCAGCAGGGTCAGCGCCAGATACAGTAGCAACTTAGCCTTGGAAGCTAAGTTGCCCGCGTGATCCGCCATGTCGACCGCCTGCTGCAACAGAGTATGAGCAGCGGGCGTGTCCCCGATAATGAGTTTGAATCTTGCAGACAAGCCCAAGTTGTTGCTCTTGAAATAGTCTTCAGTAAATTCATTCGACATTGACATTAACGGCTCCGCAGCTCTGGCCGCGTCCGTGCTCATCCCAAGGTTGATGAGCGCCTCGAACCAATTCGAATGAGCGGTAGCAAGGCCCTCTGCATTCTCCAATCGGCTGTAAATGTCGAGGCTCATCGCCGCTAGATCTCTCGATTCATTGAATCGCCCTTGGTATAGAGCGGTGATTGCGAGATTGTTGGCAGCACCCGCCTTGGACTCATCATCGCCAGACTCTTGTGACTCATCAAAAAGGTTTTGGAAAATAGTTCTGGATTTTTCGAATTCACCCATCTCGTCGTAGACGATAGCTAAGTTATTCATAATGAATTGAGCGTCAATACTTGAGTCAGACAGGCGGAGCGCTTGTTCGTGGTATCTGACTGCTTCGTCGAATCGACCGGCGCGTCTGGCAGCCCGTCCAAGAGAATCAAGTGCCCTGTATTTGGGCATCGCGGTCCGCAGCCTCAACCGCCGCCGCTAAAGCTTCATGAAGGTGCCACTCGGAGGATTTCTCGTCTGCTAGTCTTATATACGTGTTGCCGGCAAGCAAATGAAGCTGGGCTTTTGCTTTGGGACGCAGATCGCGCTTATAGGCCTCAAGCAAGCACTCTATGGCTTCACGCTCTCTGCCCTCCGACCGAAGACGAAGCGCCTCATCGAGCTGGACTTCTACATCTTTAGTCGACTCTTCGGCGAGCGCGCGAGTATCTGGCACCGGCGTGCTTTCCAGCGCGCCACGTCGAACAGTTATGGCCAATTCGTCGAACTTACCCTCAATGCGCACCAACCGGTCGTGGTCTTCAGCAAAGTACCCTTGCTGAACAACCATCGTGCTAGTCTGTCCCACAACCGTTCCTCCAGACATAATCTGCTGTCCAACGCCCGATATGTCGTTGCCTGCCGCGACACTGTGCGCGCTTGCCTGCACCGTCGGCCGTCCGCGAACCTTATTCCATAGCCACTTAGCTGGGCCAACGAGTGCTCCTACTAACCCCCATAACGCCGCCATTATACCGTCGGCGATACGCCTCACCCCGCTATCTCCACCACCGTCACCCCATCACCGCCCGCCCGCTGCTCCGCCGACGCCGACCCGCGCACCAGCGCGTGCTTCCGCAGCATCTCGCGCACCGCCTGCCGCAGCGTACCAGTCCCCTTGCCGTGAATGATCCGCAGCTCGCCGACGCCGTAGCGGGCCGCATCGTCCAGCCGCTGGTCGACAAGCGGCAACGCCTCCTCCACCGTCATACCGCGCAAGTCCAGCTCCGGCGACGGCCGCTGCGTCGCCACCATCTCCTCCTCCGGCCGCGAGCGGTAGTCCTGTGGGTCAGAGCCCCAGCCCTGACTGGCACCTCCCCCCTTCTCCACGCTCGCGATCTGCTTCACATTGATCCGCGCCCGCAGCGCCCCCAGCTTCACCTCCAGCTCCCCGCTCTCATCCGGCGAGCTGATCGCCTCGCCCGGCGTCGGCACGTCGTTCAAGTACACCCGGTCCCCCGGCTCGATCGGCGGCAGCGGCCCCCGTCGGGGCTTCCGTTCGCGGCGCTGCACGCGCGTCACCCCTTCGTCCACCGCCGCCACCTCTTCCTCCAGCTTGTGGATCGCCTCCGCCCGCTCGAACACGGTCGTGCGTTCCGCTTTCTGCAGCTCGCGCATCGCGTCACGGAGCCGAGTGCGCGCCGCCCGCAGCTCCGCCTCCATCTCCTTGCGAGTCTGCTCAACCAGCTTCGATCGGTTCGCCTCCAGCGAGGCCAGCTCCTTCGTGACCCGCGTCCGGGCGTGCTCCGCCTCCCGCGCCGCCACCCGCTGCGTCTCGCTCGCCGCCTCCGCCTCTTCGCGGTGCCGGTGCAGGTCGCTGATCATCGACTCCACTGCCAGTCGGTCCGGGTCGATCCCGCTGCGCGCTTCTTCGAGCACCGCTTCCGGCATCCCCAGCCTCTCCGCAATCGACAGCGCGTTCGACTGCCCCGGCAGCCCGATGTGCAGACGGTACGTCGGCGACAAACTCTCCGCGTCGAACTCCACCGACGCGTTGGTCACGCCCGGCGTCGTGTGCGCGAACGCCTTCAGCTCGCCGTGGTGCGTCGTCGCCATCGTCAGCGCGCCAACCTGCAAGAGCTGCCAGAGGATCGCCTTCGCCAGCGCCGCGCCCTCGACCGGGTCCGTTCCCGCCGCCAGCTCGTCGAGCAGTACGAGCGAGCGGCCCGTCACGCCCTTCAATATCGAAATGATGTTGCTGATGTGCGAGCTAAACGTCGACAGCGACTGCTCGATCGACTGCTCGTCCCCAATGTCCGCGTAAATCGCATCGAAGACCGGCAGCCGCGAGTCGATGTCCGCCGGCACCGGTATCCCCGCCTGCGCCATCAGCGCCAGCAGCCCCACCGTCTTCAGCGCCACCGTCTTGCCGCCCGTGTTCGGCCCCGTGATCAGCAGCACCGTGAAGTCGCCCGGTCCTGCCGTCGGCGTCTGCTGGTTCGACGTCGGCCCACCCTTGCCAATCCAAACGTCGATCGGCACGACGTTCTCGCCGATCAGCGGGTGCCGCGCCTTCCGAACATACAGTGACCCCGGCTCATCGAGCAGCCAGCCCTGGTCGCGTCCGTTGCTCTTCAGATCGGGGTCGTGCGGCAGCTGCTTGGCCTTGATCACTTCGCCGTAGCGCACCTTCGCCAGCAGCAGGTCGATCTCCGCCAGCGCATCCAGCGCCATCTCGATCTCGTCCGCCCGCTTCCCCACGCGCACCGAAAGCTCGCGCAGAATACGGGCCACCTCGCGCTGTTCCTCCGCCAGCATCTCCCGCCAGCGGTTCCCCATCTCCACCGTCTCCAGCGGTTCGAGGAACACCGTCGCCCCCGACGAAGACACGTCGTGCACGATCCCCGGCATCTGCGAGCGCGCGTCCGCTTTCACCGGCACAACGTAGCGCCCGTCGCGCAGCGTGATGATCGGGTCCTGCAGCGCGCCCTTGCCCGCTTGCGACGCGAGGATCGACTCCAGCCGCGACCGCAGCCGGTCGTGCACGATGCGCGACTCTCGCCGTAAGTGGTGCAGCTGCGGCGACGCCGAGTCCATCACCTCGCCCCGGTTGCTGATCGCGCGTCCGATCTCCGTCGTGATTTCGCTGAAGTTGCCGATGCGGTTCGCCGTCTCCGCGATGTGCCGCATATACCCGCGCAACTTGTCGATCGTTTCATGCACCACCCGCGCCGCGGCCAGCGTCGTCTGCACATCCAGAAGCTCCTGCGGCTCCAGCACCCGCTCCAGCGCCGCCTGCCGCACAATCGAAGCCACATCCTTCACGTCCGACAGCGACACGTTCGGCTTCAGCTCGATCAGCCGCCGCGCCTCCGCCGTAAACCGCTGCCTCCGCACTACCTCCCCAAACTCCGTCGCCGGCAACAGCGCCAGCGCCAGCTCCCGACCGCGCAGCGTAATCGCATGCTTCGCCAGCCGCTCGATCACCTTGTCGTATTCAAGCGTCTTCAGCGTCTTCGCTGGAATCGTCATGTTGACCAGTTTACCCGTAGGCGTCGTTCGCAAACGACCGCCCGCGTTCGCCATGTGCCATTACCACCTTGCCAGGCGCGGGCCGACCGCTCATCCTGAGCCCGTCGAAGGACCGCGACGCTTGCTGTCGCTCCGCAAACTGAGCTTGTCGAAGTTCCCCCGGAGAAACAGAGAGGAGACCCGAAATGCCATACCATGCCTATATGCTTCGTTGTCGAGACGGCTCCTATTACACCGGACACACCGATGACATCGAGAACCGAGTCTGGCAGCACCAGCAAGGTGCCATCGAAGGCCACACCAAAACCCGCAGACCCGTCCGCCTCGTTCTGGCCGAGGAGTACGACACCCGCGATGCCGCGTTCCGACGCGAGCAACAACTCAAGGGCTGGTCACGAGCCAAGAAGGAAACGCTTATCAAGGGCAACCTCAAGCGATTGCAAGTGCTCTCGCGCAACTATGCAGAGGTCATCGGGAGCGCGACTTCGACAAGCTCAGTCCACGGGTCAAGCTGAAGCTCGACGGTCCTTCGACCGGCTCAGGATGAGCGGCGTGGCTTCTGCCCCGCGCCCTTCACCCAGCACCCCACCTCATGATCGTCCACCATCCCCGTCGCCTGCATGAACGCGTAGCAGATCGTGCTCCCCACAAACCGGAACCCCCGCTTGCGCATGTCCTTGCTCATCGCATCCGACTCCGCCGAAGTCGACGCTATGTCCCCGTACCTCCGCGGCGAGTTCACCTTCGGCGACCCGCCGACAAACCCCCACACATACGCATCGAGCGACCCAAACTCCTTCCGCACCCGCAGAACCGCCTGCGCATTCGAGATCGCGCTCGCCACCTTCAACCGATTCCGCACAATCCCCGCATCCCCCAGCAGCCGCTCCACCTTCGCCGCCGAGAACCGGGCCACCTTCTCAATCTCAAAGTTCCCGAAGGCGCGCCGATAGCCCTCGCGCTTGTTCAGGATCGTGTTCCAGCTCAGCCCCGCCTGCGCTCCCTCCAGCGTCAGCAGCTCGAACAGCGCCCGGTCATCGTGCTGCGGCCGCCCCCACTCCGAGTCGTGGTACGCCAGCATGAGGTCTGACCCGGTCCGCGCCCAGGCGCAACGTGTCTTCTCCGTCATGCAGGAATTCTAACGAGTCCCACCGGTAATTCGTTTATCCGTTGCGCCGCAGGCAATTCGTTGTGAGTCAACATCACGCGTGCTGATGCACCATCCCCCGCGACTCGCACCACGTGTCGTAGTCCGGCACCTCTTCCTTCACCACATACAGGAAGTAGTAGCACCCCGTCTCGCCCAGGAACCGGAACTGCTTCCGCAGGTCCTTCACCGTCCCCTCAAACCCCCCGTGCGAGCGCAGGTACTTCCGAAAGCCCTTGTGCGCTTCGTCCAGCTCGACCAGCTTGCGAGCGTTGTCCACCACCGCCTCCACCTTCTTGCGGTTGCGGATGATGCGCGTGTCCGTCGTCAGCTCCGCGATCTCCGCCTCTGTCAGCGAGGCCACCGCCAGCGGCTCGAACTTGCGAAACGCGTCGCGTGTCCCCGGCCACTTCTTGTCGATGACCGCCCAGCTCATCCCGGACTGGAACACCGCCTTGCTCATGACCTCCAGGTAGTCGCCCAGGCGACCGGGCTCAATCTGTTCGGGTGCGCCTTTTGACATAACCTGCCTCCACGAGACCGTCTCGCGTCTCCGGTATCGAATCGTAAATCGCCCCCGCGACGCGATCGCGCAACTCCGGGTCTCCTTCATACATGTAGACCAGACCCCACTTGCCGATCTCCAGCAGCACCGGCACCAGGTCGCGCCCTTTGTCCGTCAGCCGGTACTCCGCTCGGAGCGGGTGCTCGCTGTAGACTTGGCGTTCCACGACGCCTGCGTCCAGCATCATCTTGAGCCGGGCCGAGAGCACCTTCGGCGGGATGCCCCCGGAAGCCCGCAGCTCGCGGAACTTCGTACTACCCGTCATGAGGTCGCGCACGATCAGCAGCGTCCAGCGGTCGCCGATCACGTCGAGCGTCCGGGCAATCGGGCAGGACTGTTCGTACTTACGCATCGTTTTCAGCGAGTTTACCGCAGCCAGTTGACACATTCAAGGAAGTCACTATACTTGGGGAACCGAAGCGATGGCTAAAGCACGAATTCGCACCATCCCCGAGTCCGCCGCCACCGGCCAGCTCGCCGATCTATACGCCGACATCAAGGCCAATTTCCCCGGCGGCGTCGTCCCTGACGTCTTCGAGATACTCAGCCAGCGCCCGGACTTCCTGCGCGTCGTCTGGGCAGGCTACCGCACGATGTTTGAGGGTGGTGTCCTGCCCCGCGACGTGAAGGAGATGATCGCCGTCGTCGTCTCCCGCACCAACTCCTGCGGCTACTGCGTCCAGGCCCACTCACTCCTGCTCCGCGCCGTCGGTGGCGGCTCCTCCGAGACCGTCGCACTCGCCGCCGAAGCTGACATTGACGCTCTTCCTATCGAAGCCAGCCACAAGCGCCTACTCCATCTTGCCGTCAAGGTGACGCAGCACGCCTATCGCATCACCGACGACGACTTCGGCCAGCTCCGCGAGGCCGGCCTCTCCGAAGAGGAGATACTGGAGGGCGTCTTCGTGGCCAGCCTCTTCAACGCCATCAACCGCCTCGCCGACGCGTTCGGCCTGCACAACCTGATGCAACTAAGAGAAGGAGGAACGACCAATGGTCACCAACGCATCGCTCCAAAGTAAGTTCGACGAGAAAGCCGCCACCATCGAGTCTGCCGTCGCCGGCGTTAGCGAGGAACAGGCGTCGAAGCGACCCGCCGATGGAGAGTGGTGCGTTCGCGACGTGCTCTGCCACCTCTCCGGCGACGCCGAGCATTCGTTCCGTTCCGACCTCGACCGCTTTCTGAAGGAAGATATGCCGTCACTCGACGTCTCCCCCGGCGACCTCTACTGGACGCCGGCGCGCGAGAAAGCCCCGACCCAGGAGCTCGCGAAGTCCGTCGCCCAGCAGTACCGCGACATCGGCACGCTCGTCGCCGGTCTCACCCCGGAGCAGCTGGCTCGCCCGGGCCGCATCGCTTTCCTCAAGCAGGCTCGCGGCAGCGACGAGATCAAGCTGGCCGAGTGGATTAACCTCATCGTCGAGTACCACCTGAACCAGCACATCGGCCAGCTGCAAACACTCTGCAAGTGACATTGGCCCCTCGCGTCTGATCCAGCAATCCGAGTACAAGCGTTTTGGAAAGAGCGCCGGGCAAACCGGCGTTAGAAGGAGGAGGAACCATGGGCAACGCAGTAGTTCACTTCGAAGTGACCGGGAAGGACGGGGCCAAGCTCCGCGATTTCTACGGCAAAGTCTTCGGGTGGCAGTTCAACGTCATGCCGGAGATGGACTACGGCCTCGTGGACAACGGCGGCAAAGGGATTAACGGTGGCATCGGCACCGGCCAGGAGGGCGGCAGCTCGCTGTTCTACGTCGAAGTCCCGGACCCGCAGGCAACCCTTGACCAGGTCCAGGGCCTCGGCGGCAAGACCGCGATGCCCGTCATGGAAATCCCCGGCGTAGTCACCCTCGCCCAGTTCACCGACCCCGAGGGCAACAGGATCGGGCTCGTCAAGTCTGATCCCACCCAGACCCCACAGCCATCCACGGCTAAGCCAGCCGCTAATCCTGTCACCTGGTTCGAAGTCGCCGGCAAGGACAGCAACAAGCTGCGCGATTTCTACGGAAAGGTCTTCGGTTGGCAGTTCAACCTTCCGCCGGACATGGACTACGGCATGATCGATCCGCAGGGCCACGGAATCGGTGGCGGCGTCGGCGGCGGTGACCCCCACGCCATCTTCTACGCCGAGGTCGAGAACCCGCAGGCCGCCATGGACGAGATCGTCGCCAACGGTGGCAAGGTCGCCACGCCAGTCATGGACGGCGGCATGGTCACCTTCGGTCTCTTCACGGACCCCGAGGGCAACCTCGCCGGCGTCTTCAAGAGCAACCAGTAGGCTCCCCGTGCAGGTGCGAGGTTCCGCGCAAATGGCGCGGCACCTCTCACTTGGCACGCCCCTCATCCTGAGCGCGTCGAATTGCCCGTGGGCTGACATCGCCTGCATCACAGCGCCCATCGAAGTGCCTTGGTCTTCGCGGTGTCGCAAGCCCACCAGCGTCAAATGCGCAAGTGAAGGGGCCGTAGGCCCATACCGGGGGTTCCGGGGGTGCCCCCCGGACACCTCCTTATTTTCTTGGGGTGGGGTGAGGAGGGCTGGCACCAATGCCTCACCCTACAACTGCACCAACCCCACCAAATTCCCCTCCGGATCGCTGACCTGCGCCACCGTCGGCCCGTTTGGCACATCAAACGGCTCCTGAACCCGCTTGCCCCCCAGCTCCACCGCCTTTGCCATCGACGCCCCCAGGTCCGCCACCTGCACGAAGATCAGCACCGCAGGCGCCCCCGGGAAAATCGTCCCCGCCTGCGCCTCCGGCCCGCCCGGTCCCGTCCTCACGAACGCCACTCCCAGCGGATTGCTCGAGTCGATCTCCCACTCGAACATCGCCTTGTAAAACTCCGCCAGCTTCGCCGCGTCCCGCCCGCGAATCTGAAAAGCCACAACCGGTCTCGCTACCATATCGATACTCCTCGGCGGTCCACAGCCGCGCCGCCGAAATCATAACCCACCCCTTGTCCTTAGGCCGCAGCCAAAGGATCATCCAGCCCTGCAACAGCGAACGTCCGGCCCTGGCGTCCGAAGCCCGTCTTCCCCCATCCGTTATACTCGAATCAACCTTCCCAGGAGTCAAATCGTGCGTGGTCGCGACCTGCTTTCCATATCTGACCTGACACCGGCCGAGCTAATACGCGTCCTTGATACGGCCATGGCCCTGAAGGACGCCGGCAAGCGCCCTATCCTCATCGGCAAGACGCTCGCCCTCGTATTCGAGAAACCTTCCCTCCGCACCCGCGTTTCCTTTGATGTAGCCATGACACACCTCGGCGGCCACTGCATCTACCTGTCTCCGCCCGAGGTCGGCCTCGGCGACCGCGAGACCCTCGCAGACGTCGCCCGCGTCCTCTCCCGCTACGTGGACGCCATCGCCGCCCGGACGTTTACACAGGCCACGGTCCAGGCGCTCGCCGATCATGCTGACGTCCCCGTCATCAACGCTCTCTCCGACGAAGAGCACCCTTGCCAGGCCCTCGCCGATCTCCTCACCATCCGCGAGAAGAAGGGCGGCCTCGCCGGCGTCACCGTCGCCTACATCGGGGATGGGAATAACGTCGCGAACTCCCTCGCCATCGCGGCCGGCCTTTCGGGCATGAACGTCCGCTTCGCCTCGCCCGAGGGATTCGAGGTGCCCGACAACGTGCTTTTGCTCTCAGAAACACTCGCTGAAAAGAGCGGTGGCACCGTCTCCCAGATGAGCGATCCCGTAACAGCCGCGGCGGGCGCCGACGTCGTATATACCGACGTGTGGGCCAGCATGGGACAGGAACACGAATCGGCTTCGCGCCGCGAGTCCTTTGCGGGCTACACCGTTGACGAGAAGCTGATGAAACTCGCTAAGCCAGACGCTATCTTCATGCACGACCTTCCCGCGCACCGCGGCGAAGAGGTCACGCCCGGCGTGATCGACGGCCCGCAGTCCGTCGTCTTCGACCAGGCCGAGAATCGCATGCACGCCCAGAAGGCCGTGCTAGCGCTTCTGCTCGCCGAGGACGTCCCCTGATGTTCGGCTCCAACCAGGTCACCGACGCCCTCGACCGCTTCACCTACGCCAGCGTCATCGACGTCATCGCCATCGCCGTCATCATCTACCTCGCCCTCCTCCTGCTGAAGGGCACGACCGCGATGTCGCTCCTCCGCGGCATCATCATCGTCGTCATCGGCGCCATCATCCTTACGCAGGCCCTCAACCTCACCGTCCTCAGCTGGCTCCTCCGCAACTCCTTCCCCGCGCTGCTGATCGCCATTCCCATCATCTTCCAGAGCGAGATCCGCCGCTTCCTCGAGCGTGTCGGCCGCACCGGCCGCTGGCCCTGGCCCGGCCGCGCTCTCTACGAAGGCGTAGTCGATTGCATCGCCGAGGCCAGCGTCCTCCTCTCCGAAAAGCACATGGGCGCCATCATCGTCGTCGAGCGCGAGACCGGCCTCGAGGACTACATTGACACCGGCGTTAAGATCGACGCCGTCTGTTCCACCAAGCTCCTCATGTCCGTCTTCTACCCAAACTCCGCCCTCCACGACGGCGCTGCCATCATCCGCGAAGACCGCCTCGTTGCTGCCAGCGCCACGCTCCCACTATCGGAGCGGATGGAGGGCTTCCACGGCACGCGTCACCGCGCCGCCCTCGGCATCACCGAGCGTACGGACGCCGTCGCCGTCGTCGTCTCCGAGGAGTCCGGCGCCCTCTCAATCGCCGCCAACGGGCGCGTCATCTCGAATCTAGACGGTCCCCGGCTGCGCGGCATTCTCCGCAGCCTCCTCCTCCCGGCGATGGAGATGGACCGGCCCCAGGGAAGGCGGCTACCCAGGCTCAGCCGCTAGGCCTTTCCCATGTCCTCGATCGCAAACTTCTTCCGGGAGACCTTCCACGTTCTCGGTGGCATCCTACGTCCCGCCGCCCGCTCCGTGCGTGACAACACTGGCCTCGCCGCCCTCTCCGTCGTCCTCGCCTTCGGCATCTGGGTTGTCGTCACCCAGGCCGACAACCCGTCGCGGAGTCGCGTCGTCGCGCCCGTCATCACCGTCGAGCCGATCCACGTGCCCGGCTCCGTCGCCGTTGTCGAGCCCATACCATCCGTTCAGGTGCGCGTCACTGTACCCGACAGCGTTTTCGATAGCCTGACCGCCGCAGACTTCCGGGCCACGGTCGATCTGGAGAACCTCAGCGTCGGGGACTACGAGCGTCCTGTAGTAGTAACGTCGGACAACCGCGGCGGCCTGCGCGTTGACGAAGTGCTGCCCGAGAAGATCAAGATTTCGCTTGCCCCGCTGAAGACGAAGGAGGTGCCTGTCGCGATTAGCGTGCAGGGTAACCCTGCCTCCGGCTATACGATGGGCCCTCCGGTCACCGACGATACGAACGTACTCGTCAGCGGCCCGGTTTCACAGGTCGACGAAATCACTCAAGTCACCGCTACTTTCAGCGTCGACGCGATGACCGACGACGTCGATCAGTCCGTGCACCTTGAGCCGCGGAAAGCCAACGGCGAGCTTGTCACCGGCGTGAAACTGACCCCTGAAATCACCGGTTTACGAATCGACATAAAACAGCAGACGTTCTCGCGCTCCGTCGCGGTTAGTCCGCAGATCACCGGCGCGCCTGCCGCTGGCTACAACGTTGTCTCCGTCACCGTCAATCCGCCGACGGTTACGATCAGCGGGACACAGGCGCTGATAAACACCACAACCACAATCCCGACCAAGTCCATAGACCTCGATGACGCAACGGCGGACGTCGTCAAGGGCGTCTCCCTCGATTTGCCGCCCGGGGCTGAGGTTACAGGTGGACCGCCCTCGGTCACCGTCACCGTCAAGATCGCGCCGGCGGAGGGCAACTTCACCTTCGCCGTGCCCATCACCGCCGTAAACCTCGGCGCCAACTTCACCATCAACGGCGCCCTGCCCACCGTCACCGTCACCCTGTTCGGCCCGCTTCCCCTCCTCCAGGCCCTCGGGCCGGCCGACATCTCGGCCACCGTCGACCTCTCAGGCGACGATCCTGGCGCCCACCGCAAGCAGGTCAAGCTGACGCCGCCCGGTGGCGCCTCCATACGCTCCGTGAATCCCTCCGAGATAACGGTTACCCTAGAACAGAGATAACCATGACACGTTCCGCCTCGGCCTCACCCCCCGCCGCGGTTCGCAAGCGCAAGCCTGTAGTCGCCATCGTCGGCCGTCCCAACGTCGGCAAGTCGACTCTCTTCAACCGGCTCGTCGGCGAACGCAAGGCTATCGTTGAGGATATCCCCGGCACCACACGCGACCGCCTTTTCGGCGACGTCGAGTGGAAGAACACGCACTACCAGGTGATCGACACCGGCGGCCTCGAGCCTGACGCTACCGAGGAGTACCCCTCCCTGATCCGCGACCAGGTGCAGATCGCCCTCGCCGAAGCCGATATCATCCTCTTCGTCGTCGACGTCCTCTCCGGCGTCACGCCCGTCGACGCTGAGATCGCCGAGCAGCTGCGCCGCACAGAGAAGCCCGTCCTGCTCCTCGCCAACAAGGGCGACAACGACGCGCGCCGGATCGCCGCCGTCGACTTCTTCGAGCTCGGCCTCGGCGATCCTATGCCGCTCTCCGCGCACCACGACATCGGCGTCCGCGAGCTCCAGGACAAGCTCCTCGAGCTCCTCCCCGAGTGTGAGATCGAAGAAGAGACCGACACTCTGCGTATCGCCATCGTCGGCCGCCCCAACGTCGGCAAGTCCGCGCTCATCAACGCCATCCTCGGCGAAGAGCGCGTCATCGAAAGCAACGTCCCCGGCACCACCCGCGACGCCGTCGACACGCCGTTCGTCCACAAGGGCAAGCAGATGGTCCTCGTCGACACCGCCGGCATCCGGCGCCCCGGCAAAGTCTCCCCTGGCATCGAGAAGTACAGTGTCATGCGCGCCCGCGACGCCATCGAGCGTGCCGACGTCGCAGTCCTCATCCTCGACGCCAGCGAGAAGCTGGCCGCGCAGGACCTACACATCGCCGGCTACGTCGCCGACGCCTTCAAGGGCCTCGTCATCGTCCTCAACAAGTGGGACCTCACCGAAGAAGATTCGGACGAAGCGCGCGACAACAAGGCCCGCCGCGTCCTCGCGCGATTCAAGTTCGCGCCGTGGGCCCCCCTCGCCTTCACCTCCGCCAAGACCGGCCTGAACGTCGAAGGCCTGCTCGACCTCGTCGCTGAAGTCGGCGAAGCCAGATCCGTCCGCATCCCTACGTCCGAGGTGAACTCCGTCCTCCGCGAAGCCGTTGCCTTGCATCCGCCGGCATCGTCCGGCCGCAAGCCCCTGCGCCTGAAGTACGCCACCCAGGCCGAGACTCGTCCTCCGACGTTCATCATCTTCGCCAACGACGCCACGATGGTGCACTTCTCTTACCAGCGCTATCTTGAGAACCACTTCCGCAAGCGTTTCGGCTTCGAGGGTACCGCCATTAAGATTGAGTTCCGGAGCACTAACCGAGATCTGGCCATATGAGTGAGACCTACTGGGGCATCCCCGTCGTCATCGCGTCCTATCTGATCGGCGCGATCCCGATCGGCTACCTCATGGGCCGCGCTGTCAAGGGCGTCGACATCCGCGATCACGGCTCCGGCATGATCGGCGCGACCAACGTCCTCCGCGTCCTCGGCACGCGCTGGTTCGTGCTTACCATGTTCCTCGACGCGCTCAAAGGCTATATCCCGACGATGGCCGCCTGGTACCTCTTCCACACCCACGACATGCAGGTCGCCGCCGGCATCGCTGCCGTTCTCGGCCACGACTTCCCCGTCTACATCGGCTTCCGTGGCGGCCGCGGAGTCGCCACGTCCTTCGGCGTTTATGCAGCTCTCGCCATGCCGCTCGCCGTCGGCATGGTCGCCGTCGGCATCTTCATCGTCCTCGCCCTCCGCTACATGAGCGTGATGTCGATGGTCACCGTCCCCGGCGGCGCTGCCGTGCTCCTGCTCCTCGCCGTCTTCCACGCCGGCTCCGACTTCACCTACACGAAGACGATCTTCGGCGCCTTCGCCACGTTCTTCGTGCTGCTCACCCACATCCCCAACATCAAGCGCCTGATCCGCGGCACCGAGCCCAAGATCGGCGAATCCGAACGCAAGTCAGTCAGCGCCGGCCGGGCGCGCACCACGTAGAAGGGACGCCCATGGACGACCACGCCGCCCCACTCGTCTCGCGCGAGGAGATCGAAGCCGCCGTCAAAGGCCACAAGGCCGACTACGTCGAGCTCCGAATCGATGACACCTCCACCAGCCGTCTCGTCTATCGCGGCAAAGCGCTTGAGGAGATCGGCCGCACTCGCAACTTCGGCGGTTGCGTCCGCGCGCTCGTCAACGGTGGCTGGGGCTTCGTCTCCTTCAACGAGCCGTCCGAGCTCCGCGCCCGTGCCGAAGAAGCCGTCGCCCAGGCCCGCCACGTCGGCAAGGAGAAGAGCAACCTTGCGCCGGTCGACCCCGTCGTCGATATCGTCCACGCCGAGATCAAGAGAGACCCGCGAAGCATTCCCCTTGCCCACAAGAAGGAGCTCCTCGACGCCTACAACGACACGATGCTCTCCGTCGAAGGCGTCACCAGCACCAACATCGTCTACTGGGACGGCTGGAAGCGCGTCACCTTCGCCAGCTCCGAAGGCGCCTACATCGAACAAGAGCGCATCGACGTCGTCTCACGCCTCGGCGCCACCGCTCGCCGCAACGGTGACATGCAGCAGGCCAGCTCCAGCCTCGGCGCGCTCAACGACTTCTCCTACGTCGAAACCCTTGGCGACGAAGCAAAGATGCTCGCCACCCGCGCCGTCGAGCTACTGAACGCCCCCTACGCCGAGCCCGGCGTCTACCCCGTCGTCCTCGATCCCATCCTCGCCGGCGTCTTCTGCCACGAAGCGTTCGGCCACCTCTCCGAGTCCGACTTCGTCTACGAGAACGAGCGCATGCAAGAGATCATGGTGCTCGGCCGCAAGTTCGGCCAGCCGCACCTCAACATCGTCGACGGCGCCGCCATCCCCAACCTCCGCGGCAGCTTCACCTACGACGACGAGGGCGTCCGTGCCCGGCGCACCGATCTCATCCGCGAGGGCGTGCTCGTCGGCCGCCTCCACTCCCGCGAGACCGCCGGCAAGATGGGCGAACCGCTCTCTGGCAACGCCCGCGCGCTCGACTACCGCTTCCCGCCCATCGTCCGCATGACCAACACCATCATCGAACCCGGCTCCGCTTCCTTCGACGACATCATCGGCGGCGTCAAGCTCGGCGTGTACGCGAAGAACTGGTACGGCGGCACAACCAGCATGGAGATGTTCACCTTCTCCGCCGGCGAGGCCTACATGATCCGCGACGGAAAAATCGCCGAGCTCGTCCGCCCCGTCAAGCTCACCGGCAACCTCTTCACCACCCTCCAGAACATCGACGCCATCGGCACAGACCTCGACATGAACCAGGGCGGCGGCTGCGGCAAAGCCGGCCAGATGCCGCTCCCCGTCTCCAACGGCAGCCCCCACATCCGCATCCAGGACTGCGTCGTCGGTGAGCGGTAAGATGGCTGAGGAGAATTCGATGTCTTTGAGAGACGACCTTATTCGGATTCTGCGCGATCTACCCGACGAGGCGACGCTTGATCAACTGGAGTATCACATCGGCGTGGCGATCCAACTGCATCGACGACTCGTTAGCACGGACACCAGTCAGAACCTGACTGTCGCTGAAGCTCGCGCCGAGTATGAAGCGAAGTCAGATCTCGCTCCATCAGCGTCTGGATTTACAAAGGCCACTATCATCGAAGCGTTGCAAGCCGAGCTCAACGAAGGGGCCAGTCTCGTCGACGCCATGGATTATCTGTACTACCTTCATCAAATTGAAGAAGGTTTGGCCGACGTTGACGCTGGGCGAACTGTCACGCACGAACAGCTTATCCGCGAGATCGAAGAGTGGTCGAGGTAATATGGACGCAGACGGCTCGCCGGGATCTTCGGTCGATTCGCGGCTACGTCGCGATGGATAACGCGGCCGCGGCCGACCGGCTGGCCCGCTCATTTTTGGAAGCGACGAGCCGCCTCGCTGACTATCCAGAGCTCGGTCGTCGCTTGCCTCAGTTCGAGTCGCGCGAAATCCGGCAGCTCGTCGTCGGCAACTACCTCATCCCCTACGAGAACAGCTCCACCGGCGTTCGAATCCTGCGCGTGCGACACGGAGCCCGCATTCTAAACCAAAAGGATCTACCCGCATGACAACTAACACCACTAACCAACTCGACGCCATCCTCGAAGCCGCCAAACGTCACGGCGCCCAGCAGGCCGAAGTCTTCCACGTCGTCCACGAAGAGACCCCCGTCAAGTTCGAGTCCAACCGCCTCAAAGAGCTGAACTCCCGCCAGACCAGCGGCGTCGCCATTCGCGTCATCGCCAACGGACGCATCGGCTTCGCCTCCAGCACCCGCCCCGGCGACGTCGAAGACGTCGTCCTCGCCGCGCTCGACACCGCCCCCTTCGGCCCCGAAGCCGAGTTCGCCTTCCCCGGCCCATCCGAAGCCCCAACCGTCGCCGTCTTCGACCCCGCCACCCAGTCCGTCGCCGTGGACGACATGATCGCCCTCGGCCAGACGCTCATCGACGCCGTCGTCGCCGCCGAGCCCGAGATCAAGTGCGACGGCTCCGTCCGCAAAGCTGTCGGCGAACAGACTATCGCTAATTCCAACGGCGGCCGCTTCACCTCCCGCGGCACGATGTTCTCCGCCGGCATCTATGGCACCCTCATCCGCGGCACCGACATGCTCTTCGTCGGCGAGGGCGATGCCTCCGTCTCTCCAAAGCTCGACACCGACATGATCCGCACCACCATCCTCGAGCAGCTTGACCGCGCGCGCCGCCACGCCACCTGCCGCACCGCCGACATGCCGGTCATCTTCACCGCATCTGGCGTCGCCTCCGCAATCCTCGGCCCGCTGACTATGGCCTTCAACGGACGTCTCGTGCACCAGGGCCAATCGCCCCTCGTCGGTCAGCTCGGGCAGGTGAAGTACGACACCCGCATCTCCCTCCACGACGACGCTACGCTCGACATGCGGCCGTCCTCCCGCCCCTTCGACGACGAGGGTGTCCCCAGCCGCCAGATCCCCCTGATCGAGCGCGGCGTCGTCACGAGCTTCATGTACGATCTCCAGACCGCCGGCCTCGCCAAAGCTCAGTCCACCGCCAGCGCCGGCCGCTCTCTCACCTCGCAGCCAATGATCTCCACCAGCTCGCTTGTCTTAACCGCCGGCGACACCACCTTCGCCGACATGGTGCGCGGCATCAAGGAAGGCCTCGTTGTCGAAGAGTTAATGGGTGCGGGCCAGGGCAACGTGATGGGCGGCGACTTCTCCGGCAACGTCCTCCTCGGGTATAAGATAGAAAACGGGGAGATCGTCGGGCGAGTCAAGGACACCATCGTTGCCGGTAACCTCCACGAGGCGTTGCGAAGCGTCCTCGCCATTGGCAGCGAAGCGCGCTGGGTTGGCGGCTCGGTCTACACGGCGCCGATCCTGTTTGAACGGCTTGCCGTCTCCTCGAGCTCCTAGCGCAAAGACGAGGATGGCTGAATGGAAATCGGACAATATCTGGATGAGCTCGCCGACGGCTCCAAAAAGCTGCGGGTCGCGGGCCTCCAGCGTCTCTCAAAACTGGACGGCGAAGACCGTAAAGCGTTCGACCACCGCTGGCCCGGCATCGACGTCCGCCGCCGCCGCCGTCTCGTCCAGGAACTGATCGATCTCGCCGAAGACGACGCCGAGCTGGACTTCGACGCCGTCTTCATCCGCGGCCTCGATGACGATGACAATGAGGTCCGCCTCGAGTCCGTCCGTGGCCTCTGGGAGCACGAGTCGCCTGGCCTCATCGGCTCCCTCGTCGAGCTCCTCGAGGCCGACGATGACCCTGCCGTCCGCGCCGAAGCCGCCCTCGCCCTCGGCCGCTTCATCCTCATGTACGAGATCGGCCGCCTGCGCGAGCCGCACTTCCAGCGCGCCGAAGCCGGCCTCCGCCACGCCATCGAAAACCCTGACGAGACCGAAGAGGTGCTCGCCCGCGTCATCGAAGCTATCGGTCCCCGCGACGTCCCCTGGGTTCGCCAGGCCGTCCGCGAAGCCTACGAAAGCGGCGAGCACCGGCTCAAGGTCAGCGCTGTCCACGCCATGGGTCGCAGCGTCGAGAATCGCTGGCTCCCCCTCATCACCCGCGAGCTTGCCAGCGACGAAGCCGAGCTCCGCTACGAAGCCGCCGTCGCCGCCGGGCAGATCGCTGACGAATCGATCATCTCCCAGCTCCTGCCTCTGCTGACCGACGAAGACACCGACGTCCGCGAAGCTGCCACTCACGCTCTCGGCGAGATCGGCGGCGCGGAGGCCCGGCGAGCCCTGATGAATATGCTGGACAGCGAATCGGACGCCGCCCGCGAAGCCGCTGCCGCCGCCTTAGCCGACATCGAGTTCGAGGAAGATCCACTTGGCTTCAAGTTCCGCTGACCGCACCCGGGGCCGCGCCCCCGTCGAGAACGCCACCTCGTCCGGCGGCATCGTCTACCGCCAGAGCGCCCGCGGCATCGAAGTCGTTATCTGCGGCCGCACAAAGGACGGCGTCTGGGGACTCCCCAAAGGCACCCCCAACGAAGGCGAGACGCTCGAAGAGACCGCCCTCCGCGAAGTCTCCGAAGAGACCGGCCTCGACGTTACAATCATCGAAAAGCTCGGCGTCGTCGAGTACTGGTTCGCTCGCTCCGGCGTGCGCTACCACAAGTGGGTGCACTACTATCTCATGGAGTCCACCGGCGGCGACACATCACGGCACGATCTTGAGTATGATAAGGTCGAGTGGCGTCCCATCCAGGACGCGCTCCGGACTCTGACCTTCCGGAACGAGGCCAACATGCTCGACAAGGCGCGCGAGATGATCAAGGCAGGCAAGTGAAAGACGTCTTCTGCGATGACGTCGTCGCCCGCGGACGCCGCACCATCGTCCGCCGCAAGCGCCTGACCGACGTCGGCGACGAATACCGCTGGCGCTCAGACGCCGAGCTCGCCCACTTCGACGCCTCCCGCCCCGTCCAGAGCCCCTACGCCAACTACGAGCGCAACTGGTCCTTCGACTTCCGCTTCACTGACATGCCCCAGCGCTCATTCGCCATCGAAGACGCTAACGGCACACACATCGGCAACGTCATGTACTACAACCTCGACCAGGCACGCGGCGAAGCCGAAATCGGCATCTCCATCGGCGAGCGTCAGTACTGGGAGAACGGCTACGGCTCCGACGCCCTCGCCGCACTTACCCGCGTCCTCTTCACCACCAGCGAAATCCGCCGCCTCTACCTCCACACCCTCGACTGGAACCTCCGCGCCCAGCGCGCCTTCCGCCGCGCCGGCTTCCGCGACTGCGGCACCTCCTGGCGAGACGGCCACACCTTCGTCATGATGGAAATGTGGCGGGAGCAAGTCGCCGCCCGCGTCCCCGTCTCCGCCTGACGCCTGTCATTCTGAGCGGAACACCATCTGCTCGCGGAAAGCCGCATCTTCGCGAAGGGACCTGTAGCGCCGAAGAGTCTTCGCCCTTGTAACCGCCTGCGACGAGCCGCGACCACGTGAGACCGCACGCACAGCACCTGTCAGCCAGAGCCACGCCACAACTTGAACAAACGGTTCATCCTGAGCCTGCCGAAGTGCCTTGCCCATCCGCCCAACCTCTGCCAAAATCCACGCATGCGTTCCACCCGGCTCCACGCCCTCAAACTCTTCGCCCTCGTTGCCATCCTTCCGCTCGCCGTCATCTCCCCCGGGCGTACTACCCACACCCAGGCCGGCGGCTCGGTGGCCGTCACGAGCCCCGCTGACAGCGGTTTCGGCTCCTTCCGCCAGATCCTGGCGGACGCTGCCGCCAATCCCGGCCCTGACACCATTACATTTGACTCCAGCGTTTTCCCGCCGGGGAGCCCGGTCACCATCCACTCCACCGCCAACTACATCATCGAAGCGCCCGCCGCTTCCGATCCCCTCACCATCGACGCCACCGGCTCCGGCGTCATCTTCGACTTCAACGGCGTCACCGAGGGCGGCGCCGCGCTCCATTGGCGTCCCGACGGCCCGGTCAGCGGCATCACGCTCAAGAACTTCACGATCCAGAACTTCGCCCCCGATGACCATCACGCCGGTCACGGCATCGAGTTCGGCTTCGCTCCCACCACCGTCTCCGATGTCCTCATTGAAAACATGACGATCATGAACAACCAGCAGACGGCCATACTCCTCGCCGCCGACGAGTCTATGACCGACGTTACGATCCGAAACAACCACCTCGAGGGCAACGGACACGCGGGCATCGCTCTCAACGCCACTTCAATGTCGGGAGTCCTCGTGGAGAGCAACAACATTCGCCAGAACACCAACATCGGCGTCGAGGTCGAAGCGTTCGAGAACGCAGGGCCCGCCGGCGTCGTCGTATCGAACAACACGATCGTCTCAAACGGCCAGGACGCCATCTTCGTCAGTGGCGAGGAGACCGCTAACACGACGCGCGCAACGATCAGCCAGAACACCACCACCAACAACGGCGGTCTCGGCATCAACCTTCTCGGCTTCGGAAGCGAGACCAACGGTGTTACCGAGAACGATGCCGGCGACACAGACCTCGGCCCCAACGACCTGCTGAACTTCCCCGTCCTGAACGGCGTCGGCCCAGCCGGCATCGTCGGCACCGCCTGCGCCTTCTGCACCATCGAGCTCTTCATCGGTGACAGCGATGCGTCCGGCCACGGCGAAGGCGCCGGCTATTTCGCCACCGGCACCGCGGACGCCGACGGCAACTTCGAGATCAGCGGCTGCGGTCAGAACGAGGGCGCCACTGTAACCGCCACTGCCACGAACCAGGCCGGAAGCACCTCAGAGTTCTCCCTCAACTACACGCTGGCCTCCAAGCCGTCGTGCGCCCACCTCAACGGCGACCTCGACTGCGACGGAGACTTCGATCCCCGCGACGCCCTCATCGCCATCATCTACGAAGTCGACGCTAACCAGATCTCCCGCGAATCCAACTGCCCCTTCATCGGCCAGTCCACCGTACCCGTAGCCCTACCCGCCGGCTTTAGTGGACCCAGCATCTTCGGCGACGTCAACTGCGACGACCTCGTAAACACCGGCGACGCCATCACGCTCCTGCAGAACTACGCCGGTACTCGCCTCAACCCCGAGCCACCAAGCAACTGCACTCCCATCGGCCAGTCGCTCCCCGTCTTCGGCTGAGGCGCCATCCCAGCGCCCCCGTCAACCCGCTGGTCTGCGGCTAGTTCCGCGACGGCAACTCCACCACCGCCGTCCCCGGCGTCGTCTTATTCCCCGACGGGTCCTCCGTCCACACCTCCAGCTCCACCACATTGCGCCCGCCCTCCGAGCGCTTCCCCGTCACCACACCGCGGCACTTCACGTCCTTCGCAATCATGTCCATCCCGCGGTACGACACCGCCACCCGCCGCACCCGCCCCGCATCGCCCGACCACTCGTCCAGCAACCGCCCCAGCAGCGCGTGCTTCAGCGCCCCGTGCACAATGCACTCCGGCAGCCCCGTCGCCTGCGCGAAATCCTTATCGTAGTGAATCTGGTAATAGTCGCCCGATCCCGCCGCCCAGAACACCAGCCGCTGCGAATCGCAGTTCTGCACCATCTGCGGAATCTCCGCCCCCTCCGTCACATCCTCAAAATAAACCTGCTGTGCCATCGTCGTCTCCCGTCTACGGCCGAGACTCTTGCCTCAGCTCAGATCCCATCTGTGTCAAAATCTGTGCTCATCTGTGACTCGTCATTCTCCTAATCCGCGTTCAATCCGCGCAAATCCGCGGCTATTTTCTCGGCCCGACGTCCCCTAATACCTGATCGCCGTCCCGCGCTGCACCGCCACCGTCTCACCCTTCGCGTTGCGAAAAATCGTCTCCGTATCGACCATCAGCATCGGCCCGACCTTCCCCTCGCGCTCCGTCAGGTTCGTCAGCTTCGTCGCCGCCGTCAGCACATCCCCAGCGCAAACGTCCGAGTAGTACTCGATGTCCGTGCCGCCGTTAAGCACCCGCTTGTACGGAATGTCGAGACGGAACGCCTCGGGCACCCTCGCCGGCTGTCCCGGCACAACCACCGGATGCCCCAGAAACCCGACCGGCGCCACAATCCCGCGATACCCTTTCGCCTTCGCTGCCGCCTCATCGAAGTAGATCGGGTCCGTGTACCCCACCGCGCGGGCGAACTGACGGCACCCCGTGTTGTCGATCTCGTAGCGGGTCGCCTCCGACTCGACGCCGATCTTGGCGCGCATCTCATCGGTGATAACGGACGACTTCTGCTGGGTCATACCGAGCCTCCTGGCGAACTCTGGGGCGTCAACTCGCTGCGCCCAAACGAAGAAGCTGGAGGGCGGAAGGGGCGGGATCCTGCCCGCCCTCCAGCGATCAACCTTGACGTGCGCGGCAGAGCCTAGTCGGGCCCGAGGCGGTTGTCAACAAAGTTACGTCTCGTTATCCAGGTTACTCCCGAGATCACTCTCGCGATTGTGATTTGGGGGAGTCCAGAGGGGGCCGCGCCA
>JBGPBZ010000029.1:0-22463 GCA_041481535.1 Dehalococcoidia bacterium
CGGCGTCTGGGCGCAGGCCCTGAAGCGGGACAACGTCGCACTCATCACCGACAAGATCCGCGAGATCACACCTCGCGGCGTTGTCACCGAAGACGGCGTCGAACACCAAGCCGACGTCATCGTTTACGGCACCGGCTTCCAGGCCTCGCGCTTCCTGACGCCGATGCAGGTCATCGGCCGCGGCGGCATCGACCTGAACAAGCAGTGGGACGGCGACGCGCGCGCCTATATGGGCATCACCGTCCCCAACTTCCCGAACTTCTTCATGCTCTACGGCCCGAACACGAACATCGTCGTCAACGGCAGCATCATCTTCTTCTCCGAATGCGAGGTGCAGTACGTTATGGGCTGCCTCCGCCTGCTCGTCGAAGAGGGCCGGCCAGCGATGGACGTGAAGCCTGCCGTGCACGACGCTTACAACGAGCGCATCGACGAGGCGAACCGCCACCGCACCTGGGGCGTGTCCAAGGTCAACAGCTGGTACAAGAACGAGAAGGGCCGCGTCACCCAGAACTGGCCCTTCAACCTGATCGAGTACTGGCAGCAGACCCGCAAGCCAAACCCCGCCGACTACGAGTTCAACTAGGCACCTTTCCCGCAACCAGATTACGCCCGCAATACGGTTGTCCAACGCCCGGGCATCCCTTCCTTAGGGCCATATGGCCCCCGCACAAACAGTCCGATTCGCCCTCATTTCGGACCAATGCGGAGCCATACCATGCCGGAGGAGGTGCACTTTGAAGAGACTACTCGCGCACAAGAAACAGCTCGCGCTCATCCCGCTTGCCTGGCTGCTGGCGATGATGCCGTTGATCAGCGCCTGCATGGGCACGTCAGCCCAGGGCATCGCCAACACGCCAACAGCGGCCGCTGGCGACGGCGTTGAGTTCACCCTCAAGACCACAACGGACAACAACGGCCTCGCCTTCATCGGCGTCGGCGGAAGCATAGACGGCCAGCGAAACCCCACCCTGAACGCCGCCGCCAACACGACCGTGAAGGTGAACCTGATCGACGGCGACGGAATCCAGCACACGATCTCCTTCCCCGACTTCAACGCAACCGCTTCCGCCATCTCGAAAATGAACGAGACGACGTCCGTCACGTTCACGCCCAGCAAGACTGGCAGCTTCCAGTACTTCTGCACGATCCCCGGCCACAAGGCAGCGGGCATGGTCGGCCAGATCAACGTCGGCTCCGACTCCTCTCAGGTCGCCACGGCGGACGATATCTCCCACCTCCCGGGCGACATCCCGCCCACCGTCGGCGCGCGCGATCCACAGACGGTCCGCGTCGACATGAACGTCGTCGAAAAGGAAGGCCAGCTCGATGACGGGACGACCTACACCTACTGGACGTTCGACGGCACCGTTCCCGGCCCGTTCATCCGTGTGCGCGAAGGCGACACCGTCGAGTTGCACCTCAAGAACCCGGCTGACGCGAAGATGGCACACTCCATCGACCTGCATGCAGTGAACGGCCCGGGCGGAGGCGCAACGGTGATGCAGGTGGCGCCGGGCGAAGAGAAGATGTTCACGTTCAAGGCGTTGAACCCGGGCATCTACGTCTACCACTGCGCTACGCCCTCTGTCGCTCACCACATCGCGCAGGGCATGTACGGCCTGATCCTCGTCGAACCGGCCGGCGGGCTGGCTCCCGTAGACCACGAGTACTACGTCATGCAGGGGGACATGTACACTTCGCAGCCTTTCGGCACGAAGGGTCACCTGGACTTCAACGACGCTGAGATGATGGCCGAGCAGGCCACCTACATCGTCTTTAACGGCGAGGTTGGCGCCCTGACAACAAAGCACCCGCTGACGGCGAAAGTGGGCGAGACCGTCCGCATCTTCTTCGGTAACGGCGGGCCGAACTACACCTCATCGTTCCACGTTATCGGTGAGATCTTCGACAAGCTCTACAATCAGGGCGCGATCACATCGCCCGCACTGACGAACGTTCAGACGACGACCGTTGCCCCCGGCGGCGCGACGATGGTCGAGTTCACAGTACAGGTGCCCGGCCGCTACTTGCTGGTCGACCACGCGCTGTCGCGGATCGAGGAAGGCGCTCTCGGTTTCCTCGTCGTCGAGGGCGACGCCAACCCGGACATCTACAGCTCACCGGCGACGCCGGCGGCATCCGGCGGGCACTAGAGCGAGTTGAACGACATGGAAGAGCGCGCCAACGAAGCGCCGGAAGCAACGGACGGCAACCGGGCAGCGCGACGGCGCGCCGACCGCCAGCGACCAAAGACGCCGGTCAACGCTCGCGTACGCGACATCGGTTTCGGCGTGACAGCGGGCATCGCCGCTCTCGGTATCGCCGTCTGGTCGGGCGCGGTCGCCGGGCCCGAGCAGACCGCATCGGCGTCCGGCTTTCCCACCGCGGTCTGCTGCCATGGCGAAACCGCCACGATGACGATCACCGTCCGAGCTTCCGGCAGCCTGCGGGCGGTGATCGGCGGCGGCCAAGCCCAGATCGCTGTGCCCGGGCAGACGACCGTTGCCACGCTCGGCCACCGACTGGCGGATCTGTATCCAGAACTAGCGCCGGCAGCGACGCTCGCTGTCGCCGGGGCGGGAGAGATGCTCTCCCTCGATCACGTTCTGTCTGACGGCGAAGTCGTAGAGCTGATCCCGCCCATGGCCGGCGGCTAAGCGCAACCGCGACTGCCGCCCTACGCCCGGCGATCAGGCGGAGGGATCAGGAGCCGACGTGAGGGCAATCAACCGGCAGGTTGATTGCAGACTGGACGCTCGCCAGGAAGAGCACGAGCAGTAGTGGATCCAGGCCGTTCGCCGTGCCGCCGCAGTCCAGATCGAAGTTGCCCAGGCCGGCGGCGCACCCATCGATCGCTGCCAGCGCCACGCCCGCTGTGAAGCGCAAGCTGCGCATCAGGTCAGGCAACTCGATGCTCCCATTGCAATCGAGGTCTCCGCGGGGGACCCCAGACCCTATATCGAGAACGAGTTGCGTCGTGAGGTTGCACGGTCCGCTGAGAGTCACAATCGCTTGCCCAACGTGCGCGGGCGTGAGGGTCGCCTGCAGTTGCGTGTCTTCGATGAATCCTTGCACGGATGCGCCCGTCGTCCCGCCGATCGTTATCGTCCCATTGTCAGTGGCCACAGCCAGTGGTGAGCCGATCAGGTCGTCGCCGGGGCCGTTGTTAAGAAAGACAGTGTCGGCGTCATCCGCAAACTCGAACAGAATCGTGCTCGGTACGCCGCTCGCCCCCGCGGGCCCGGCCATTTGCGATCCCTTCACGTGCGTGATCCAGGGCGCGAAATCGATCGTGCCGTCGCCGCCCGCGTTGATCTTGTCGCCCTGGCCACCCGGATTCTGCGGGCTCGTTGGGCCGTTGCCGTTTCCCCACCAGTTACCCTCAGCCGGGATTGTGAGGGAGGTGCCTTTGTTGCGGAGCCCGCCCTTGGAGTTGCCGCAGATCACGTTACTGCTGATGTTGTGAACGCCGTCCGCAGCGAGGTTGGACAGGTCGATGCCCTGGCCAAAGTTATCCTGCACGAACGAGTCGTTGATCATCACCGAGTTGAGGTCGCCGCCGAAGCCGACGATCTGTATGCCCGCCTCACCGTCCCCCGAGTCTCCGTTGTCGATCGCCGAGGCCTTCGTGATCGTCACGTGCTCCTCAGCCTCGATGTAGACGCCTTGCTCGACGTTGTTCTCTACGTGGCTGTCGATCAGGTCCACGCTGCCGGCCGAGAGCAGGCTCATACCGCGGGTGTCATTCTCGTTGGCCTGGGTCTCACGCACCAGAATGTCGCCGCCGGCCTGCGCGATGAGGCCGTCGTCTGCGTTGCCGGACGCTGTAAGCCCCTTAACGGTGATCGCAGGGTTCACCTGCTGCGTGCTCGACTGAGCCACCGGCCCGTAACCAAGCTCAGTGAAGAGGTCCGCGCCGTGAAAACCGCTGTTGTCGCTTGCCTCACCGCTGAGGAAGATCGTGCCCGTCGTGTAGACGTAGATACCCTCCTCGGAGTTGCCGTTTGCGGTCACGCCGTCGAGGGTGATATCGCCCTGCGAGTCCGGCATGTTGATGCCAACGTTGTCTTGAGTCCCGACGTTGTCGTTCGCCTGCACGTTGTGGAGCGTAGCGCCGCCGCTCGTCACGATCTGGAACCCGTCGCCCAGGTTGCCATGCGCGTGTTGAGCGCTCGAGTCGTCGATCGTGACAGAGCCTCCGCCCTCCGTGGCAAGATCGAAACCATCGTCGCCATCATCCGCATTGCCATCGCCCGGGTTGTTAACACTCGTGTGGTGGATAGTGATCGAACCGAGAGTGTGGATATAGACGCCATCGGCCTTGGTCGCCTCGATCACAAAGCCGTCCAGCGTCACGTCTTTTGGGAAGTTCTGACCGCCGGTCGATATCGGCGCGTTCCCGTGGATCGTGGCCGTGCCAGCCGCGGGGTTTCCCGTCGCGTCAACTGTTTTCAGCGCCAGGTTCGCAAGTGTGTGGTTCCCAGCCGAGGACAGAGTGCTCAGGTTGACGCTCTCAGCGTACGTGCCGGGGAACACGCGCACTTCCGCATCCTCGGGGCCGCCGGCGTTGTTGACGGCGGTCTGGATCGTCAGGTAGCAGGGGGTGAGCGAGGCGCAGGCCCGGTTACCGTCACCGTCGGCGTAGACAGTAGAGGCGCCTGCGTGGGCAGATGGCGCCACCCGTACAACTAGAACAATCGCCAGGATCGCGAGAACGGTCATCAGGCGGGAGATGCCGGCGTTCATTTGCGCCCCCTTCAATAAGGCCACTTTTCGGCCCGCATCATATCTGGCCCTGGTGCGTCAAGCAATTGAGCTCGCCACACTATAGTTATCGTCAACTCGCGCCCCAGCCTCTCGCGGGGCCGGTCGATACAGGATATACTGGCTGCAGGCGCCTCACCACGGGCCAGGGAGCAACTGGCCAGAGGGTGAGCCCGATCGACGCGGGCTCCGGCGCCAATATCAATCGCAATTGAAGGATGATTCATGCCAGAAGTCATAATTAATTCGAGCGCGAGCTTCGAGCACGGACTCAAGCAGTTCAACAAGCTCGTCCAGCAGTCGGGCATCCTCAAGGAAGCACGACAGCGACAGTACTTCGAGCCACCCAGTGTGGTGCGAAAGCGCAAAGCCGCCACAAAGCTACGGAAGAGCTTGAAAGCGGCCCGGCTCGAGACCGGCCGCCAGCAGAAGCGCGGCGCCGTCAAGCGCACCAAGCCCGCCTAGCGCCAGAAACTCTCACAAGTCTTTTCGTGACGCCGGTCGTTCGGCGTCACTTTTCGTTGTAGGGACCGCCACTTCTTGTTCCTGTAGGTACCGTGCAGTCGGTGCTATCCTGTGCGCGTGGTGACTCGCTGATGGAACCTCAGATCCGCTACGTGCGCAGCGCAGACGGTACGCGCATTGCCGTTCACACAATGGGCCAGGGCCGGCCACTCGTCATCCTTCCCGCCGTCTGGATCGTATCGATGGAGGCGAGCTGGAAGGTTCCGGCACAGCGAGAGGGTTTAGAGCGGCTTGCAGAGAACCGCATGGTAGTCCGCTTTGACAACAGGGGCCAGGGTCTGTCCGAACGGGACGTGACCGACTTCTCACTGGAGGCGCGCGTCGCCGACGTGACCGCGGTTGTTGACAGCCTCGACGCCGAACACGTGGATCTCTACGCTCTGTCCAACGCTGCACCCGCCGCGATCTCCTTCGCTGCCAATAATGACCGGATCCACCGCATGATCCTGTCGAGCGCGTCGGCAAGGGGCCGTGCCTTCCGCGTATCCGAACAGCGCCGGGCAATCGCGCAGCTCATTGAGGTTGACTGGCCGCTGTACGTCAAGACCGTCGTGCTCCAAGGGTTCGGGTGGACCGAGACCGGACGCCAGGTCGCCGAGTCCGCGATCGATAGCATCTCTCCCCAGACGTTCGCCGCGGCCATGCAGGCGGTGGCGTCATACGACGCATCCAGCCTCGCCCCGAGAGTTCGCTGTCCAACTCTCGTTATGCACCGGAAGCAGCAGCAAGAGACCTTGGCGTTAGAGGCGGCTCAGACCCTCGCGGCCACAATACCGGGAGCGCGTCTTGTGATACTGGAGTCCGAGACGCCGCTAGTCCTTGTTGGGGAAGCCAACGCTGCAATCATCGAGGAGTTTCTTGATGAGGAGTCGGGTCGCGAACCAAGGACCGCTCTCCCTTCTGGCACGGTCATCATCCTCTTCGCAGACATCGCAGACTCCACCGGCCTTACGGAACGCATCGGCGACTCGGCCTTCCGCGCAAAGGCGCGCGACCTTGACAGCGTGATGCGGTCCGCGATCACTGAGTGCGGCGGAGCGACGATCGAGGGCAAGCTCCTAGGCGACGGCGTGCTGGCCGTGTTTACTTCGGCGCAGCAGGCGATCCAGGCTGCGCAACGCTGCGGGGAAGCGGGCGACGGCTGCGGCCTGCCGCTGCACCTGGGCGTACACGCCGGCGACGTGATCCGAGAGGACGACAACGTCTACGGTGGCGCCGTCAACATCGCCGCGCGAATCGCCGCCGCCTCCGCGCCGGGCGAAATCCTCGTCTCAGAGACAGTGCGGAGCCTGGCCAAGACATCGTCGGACGTGTCCTTCGTCGACCGCGGCCAGCCTGAGCTGAAGGGCATCTCGGAGGCGCTTCGCGTCTACGCCGTGCACGCCTAGCCTTTCGCGCGTCGCCGCGATTGCTTAATCAGCGTCACCGCACCCAGCGCAACCACAATCACCGGCACGACCGCATACCAGCGACTGCCTCCCTCCGAAACAGATCGGCCCACTAGCATGTCAACCAGTCCGCCGACCGGTGCCGCCGGGCAGGGCCCCATGCACTCGAATTCGTATGCCCCGATATCGCAACTCGATCCCTGCGGGCGCGCAACGCCACGTTGATGCGTCGAAATTCCGATCCCGCAACTGTTCGCGCCGCTCGGGATTTTGTTGTACGCGTCACTATCCGGCCCAATGGCATGTGTCGCCGTCGCTCCCGGTGGGTTAAGCAGAAGTGAACCGAGGTTGGCGTTTCCGCTCGAGACGTCGCCGGGTTGGCTAAGGTTGCAGCTATTGTCGCTGTCCAGGTTGTAATTCAGCGAAGTGATCGGCGCCGCACAGTCGGCACCCAGAAGCTGATCGGCGACAATCGTGTTGGAAAGTCGAATGACAGCTCCTTTGGGTTGAGTTTCCGCGATTGCCCCGACCGGCGAGGAACCTTTGGTAATGGTTGAGTGCTCAACGCTCACCGTCGGTCCCGGACTGGTAAATGGAGATGTGCTGATAGCAGCTCCACCCATGGCCGAAGAATTGCCGGAGAGGGTTGAGTTTCTCACCGTGACCTTTGACGCCGCATTCGCAAAGATCGCCCCGCCTTGAGTCGCAGTGTTGTTGGTGAGTGCGCTCCGTTCAACTAGGAGGATTCGTCCGGGCGTTGACTGATCCTGGCTATCCAGAATCCCGTAGTTTGCATATATCGCACCGCCATCAGTCGCCGAATTGCTGTCGAGCGTGCTCTCGATGATTGTTATCCTCCCGGGCGTTGCGTTGAGGCTAAACGCGCCGTCCACTGAGGCTGCCCCCCCTTGGCCAGCGCTGTTGTGTGAGATGACACTTTTCGTGACGAAGACTGATCCCCCAGCGGCACCACCTTGTGCTCCTTCTTGTTGAAGGGCGCCTCCGTATCCCGATGTGTTGTGATGGAGCGTACTGGAGTCGACGATGATCGCGCCGCCGATGCTCGCGCCTGTGCCTCCGCCGTTAGTAATGGCCCCGCCACCGATGCCGCTCGCATTGTGGTCGAACTCACTGTCGTATATCGAGACAGTCCCGCTGGGAACACCAGACTCGTTGTATACGCCCCCGCCGAGGCTCGCATATGAGTTGAATACGCGAACGCGCCCGAGTGTCAAAAGTGCGCCTCTGCTGTTGAAAATCGCGCCACCGTAATCCTGAGGCCCATTCACCTGTCCTGTCAGATTGACGTCAGCGATGCTCACCACCACCCCCACGTCGATTAGGAACACACGTAACGTGTCACCGACGACCGTCACCCGGCCCGCCGGACCCTGAATCGTAACGTCCTTCGTGATCACGATCTGGCCGGAAGTAAGCGCAATCGTCTGCCCTGCCAGTCCCGGCGCAAAATCAACCGTGTCGCCAGGCGCGTCCATCGCGATGGCCTGGCGGAGCGACCCCGGCCCGCTATCGTTCGTATTCGTGACTGTGTGTGTCGCGGCGGAAGCCGTCCCAACAGACAGAGACAGAGCGATCGCCAATGCGATCAACGCGAAAACGGTAAACCGTATACCTGACATGCCCGCACCCCCGAACGGTAACGGCAGTATACCACCATAAATTGTCCGTCGCGCTCCGCATTAGTATCCTGAGCACGTGGCCATCGACCAGTCCGCCCTCGACACAATCGCCCTCTCCCGCGCCGAGTACGACCTGATCATCGAGAAGCTCGGGCGCGAGCCAAACGAAGTCGAGCTCGGCATGTTCGGCGCGCTCTGGAGCGAGCACTGCGGCTACAAGAACTCTAAGCCTCTTCTGCGCCTGCTGCCCGCCGAGGGCGCATACGTCCTCACCCGCCGCGGCGCAGAGAACGCCGGCGCCATCGACATCGGCGACGACATGTGCGTCGTCTTCAAGATCGAGTCCCACAACCACCCTTCCGCCGTCGAGCCGTACCAGGGCGCGGCGACAGGTGTCGGCGGCATCGTGCGCGACATCTTCGCCATGGGCGCGCGCCCGATCGCCCTCCTCGACTCCCTTCGCTTCGGCCCGCTGGACGACCCGCAGAACAAGTACCTGTTCGAGGGCGTCGTCGCCGGCATCGGCGGATACGGCAACTGCCTCGGCATCCCCACCGTCGGCGGCGAGGTCTACTTCGAAGACGCCTACTCCGCCAACCCGCTCGTCAACGCCATGTGCGTAGGCGTCGCCCGCGTCGACCAGCTCGTGACCGCGAAAGCGGAGGGAGCCGGCAACATCCTGATGATGGTAGGCGCGGACACCGGCCGCGACGGCATCCACGGCGCCTCCGGCCTCGCTTCACGCACCGATCCAACCGCGCGGTTCGAAGAGATGCGCCCCGCCGTCCAGGTCGGCAACCCCTTCCTCGAAAAGATGCTCCTCGAAGCGTGCCTCGACCTCGCCTGGAACCACCGCGACTGGATCACCGGCGTCCAGGACCTCGGTGCCGCCGGCCTCACCTCATCCGCCGTCGAGTCCGCGAATCGCGGCGGCAGCGGCATCGTCATCGACGTCGCCAAAGTCCCCCGCCGCGAAGCAGGCATGACCCCTTACGAAGTGCTCCTCTCCGAGTCGCAGGAGCGGATGCTGATCATTGTCCGCAAGGGCTGCGAGGAAAACGTCGCCCGCCTCTTCGAACGCTGGGAAGTCCCCTGGGCGATCATCGGCAGCGTGACAGACGACAACCTCGTCCACATCTTTGACGGCGAAACAGAAGTCGGCACGATGCCCGTCGATATCCTAGTCGACGCGCCGGAGTACACGCGCGAAGGGGAGCCCGCCGCCGAGCTCTTCGAAATGGAGCGCCTCGACCTCACCGGCCTGCCCGAAGCTGGCGACGCGAACGGTGCCCTCCTCCGGCTCCTCGCCTCACCTAACATCACAAGCAAGCGCTGGATATACCAGCAGTACGACCAGAGCGTCCTCGCCAACACCGTCGTGCAGGCGGGCGGCGACGCCGCCGTTCTGCGCATCAAGGGCACCGGAAAAGGCATCGCCGTCACCACCGACGGCAACGGCCGCTACTGCCACATCGACCCCTACCGCGGCGCCGCGATCGCCGTCGCTGAAGCCGCGCGCAACGTCGTCTGCACAGGCGCCGTCCCCGTCGCCGTCACCGACTGCCTCAACTTCGGCAACCCGGAGCGTCCCGACGTCTACTACCAGATGCAGGCCGTGATCCACGGCATCGCCGACGCCTGCGACGCCCTCAGCACCCCCGTCATCTCCGGCAACGTCTCCCTCTACAACGAGAGCGGCGGCCGCCCCGTCTACCCGACGCCTGTCATCGGCATGCTCGGTATCATCGACGACGTTACCCGCGTCTGCGGCATGGCGCTCAAGAACGAAGGCGACATCGTCTTCGTGGTCGGCTCGCACCTTGAGCAGCCGCTGGACTCCCTCGGCGGGAGCGAGTACCTGAAGCTCGAGCATGGGCTCGTCGGCGGCAAGCTGGACATCGACCTGCAGGCGGAGGCGCGGCTACACCGGATGGTCCTCGCCGGCATCCGCCAGGGCGTCATCACCGCCGCCCACGATTGCTCGGACGGTGGCCTCGCCGTCGCCCTCGGCGAGATGTGCCTCGCCGGAGACAAAGGCCTCGACGGCACCGCCGCCATCATCGGCAACCTGCTCACCCCCGCCCTCTTCGGCGAAGCCCAGACCCGCATCGTCGTCGCCGTACCACCCGACAAGAGCAACGAACTCGCGGCCATGGCCCTCAACGCCAACCTCCCCCTCGAACGCATCGGCACCGTAACCGCCGACCCCCACCTCCGCCTCGGCCCCATCGACGCCACCCTGGACGACCTTCGCGCCGCTTACGAAGGCGGCCTCGCCCGCGCGCTGTCGGGCCGCTAATTCACCCCGGCCCCCGCCGCCCGTAGTGGGCCACACCAAGCCACCACAACCCTCCTCCTTTGTCATTCTGAGCCGTTCGCCACAGCCGCTCGCGGATCGCACGCAGGAGCGAAGGACCTTGGGCGGGGCAAACACTCGGAGAAAGGCCGACATCCCGCAAACCACTAACCACGTCACCCTCAACGGAACCTAATCCGCCTCCCGTCCGTCTGAAGGATACGAGTCCTTCCAAGGAGGCATCACATGCGAACTCTCATCGCTGTCATCACCATCCTCGCAGCCATCGGCATCACCACCATCCTTCCCGGCCCCGGTTCCGCCAGCGCCTGCGCCGGGCTGATCGGCTCCAACGGCGCCGTCAACCTCGGCCGCACTACAACGCTGGCCGGCTACCACGACGGCGTCGAGCACTACGTCACCGCCTTCAAGTTCCTCGGCGGCGGTGGTCAGTTCGGCACGCTGATCCCCCTCCCCGGCGTACCTTCGAGCGTCGAGCGCGGCGGCGACTGGACGCTCCAGCGTCTGCAGCGCGAGACCACGCCGGTGTTTGAGACAGCGGATGGGGACTTCGCGGCCCTCGCCCAAGGCGCGCCCCGCGTCGAGGTGCTGCAAGAAGTGAAGATCGACGCCCTCGACATCAAAGTCCTGCAAGGCGGCGGAGCCGACGTCGCCGTCTGGGCCGGGGAGCACGGCTTCAGCCTTTCCCCCGACGCGCCCGAAGTCCTCGATTTCTACGCTCAACGCAGTCCGATCTTCCTCGCCGCCGTGTTCGACGGTGACGCGGCCGCCGCGCGCGGCCAGCAGCTCGGCGACGGTACGCCCGTCCACATCACGATCCCGACAGACAACCCCTGGGTGCCGCTGCGTATCCTCGGCCTGGGCAAGCAGCCTTCCGACCAGGTACAGGCGGACGTCTTCCTCCTGACCGACGACAAGCCCGCCCTGCTTCCCGTCGGACTCCCCGGCCTCACTCTCACCCACGACGACGCGGCCACTGTCTCGCTCCTCGACGACCTGCGCGCCGACGCCGGCGGCAGCTGGGTGCCACAGTCCGCCTGGCTCACCAAACTCCAGATCGACGCACCCGCCGGCAACCTCCGCTACGACCTCGCCATCGACGCCAGCGGCGCCGGCCACCCATCCCGTGTCGCCGCTGGCCTCGACCTGCTCAGCAACGTCCCGAACATCACCCCCGCAAGCGGTAGCAGCTCCTGGCCGACCGCGTGGCTCTGGCTCGTCGCCGTGGCCGCGCTCGCAGCCACCGTGGCAGCCGCCCGCCGCTTCCGCAGGAGCGCCTGAGTGAAGCGCCCGCTCGCCGGTCTCATCCCGCTCGCCGCAGCCGCTCTCCTCCTTGGCGGCTGCGGCAGCGACGCCTCCGCAGACCAGGAGACGATCGCCATCCACTATTCGCACTTCACGCCCGAGCTCGTCACGGCAACAGCCGGACAGCCGGTAACGATCGAGCTACGCAACGACGACCCGATCGCCCACGAGTGGATCGTCGGAGACGAAGAAGTGCACGCGAAGCACCGCACAGGCACGGAGACGGTCCACGACCAGGTCCCGACGGAAGTCTCGGTCCCGCCACTGACGACGAAGTGGACGACCGTCACCTTCGACCAGCCCGGCGACTACCTGTACATCTGCCACCTGCCCGGCCATGAGCAATACGGCATGGTCGGCACCCTCCGCGTCCTGCCGAAATAAGTGGCGCTAGCGCATCGAAGCGCGCCGGAACGCGAACCATCCCGCGCCGGCAGCACCCATCGCCAGCAGCGCACCGAGCAGTAGCGGCATCGAACTATCTCCGTCGCTACCTGCAGCCACGTCCACGAATCCCCCGACCGCTCCCGTCGGCGGTGGAGACACACAGGGTGCGCAGAGAGTCGGGCTCGGTGTCGGCGAAGGCGTCGGGCTGGGCGTAGGCGTCGGCGATGGCGTGGCCGTGCAGAGTGCGCACGGAGTCGGTGACGGAGTGGCCGTTATAGTTGGCACGCATCCGGTGAGCCCGGCCGCCGAGGCCTCAAGCTCCTGTAGCCACATCTTGGCCAATTGCCCGCCGCCTGAGGCATCGACCGCTGAGGAGACAAGATCGTAGTCAAGGCCATTGTAGGTGATGAGCCCAGATCCAGGCAGCGAGAACATGTGCACTACCCCTGACCCGGCCAGTACGTTTGTCCCGGTCATGTGCACACACCAGGCGGAGTTGATCGGCTGGTTAACCTTTTGCATATCCTGCACAGCGTCGGTACCCGCTGCAATCGCCGAGCCGTCGATGTCATGAACGCCCGTCGAGGGCGTCGTGCCCAAGATATTCTCGTTGTTGATCGTAAGCGTGCCGCCACTGTGTTCATGGCCATAGTTGTCAGAGGTCGTGAACCCGGGGTTGAGCCACGTATAGTCCGTTGTGCTGTTGTCGTTACACTCGCTCTCGTAGATGATCACCTTCCCGCCGGCGTTCGCAAAGGCGTTGATGTCGTTTTTCTGGGAAGCGCTCAAACCGGCCGTCGAGCAGGCAAGACCACCGTCGCTGAGCCGGCTGGCCACGTTAAGGACAAGAGTGTCGCAGGGTGACCCGCCGCATGTGGTCCCGTTGCTCAGGTTGGTGAGGCTGAGGTTGGCTACCGTAGTGTAGTAGAAGCTAAAGGCGCTAAAACCGGGACCCGACGTAGGCAGAGTGCCGCCATCATAGAACGACGCCGAAGCTAGGATGGCTACCCTGACTGATCCGCCGTGAGTGTTGCCGGCCGACGCGGACCGAGAGTTGGTGCCCACTAACACAAAGGCCACCGCGAGCAAGACAAGCAATACCAAGATTGGCCCAACTCTAACTAGAACTTTCATGACAGCCTCCCTTTTTCGATTGTGATTGTTGCGTGTTGTTCACGTTAGATGCCCCTCACGCGCCTCCAGCCAAGCGCCGCACCCGCCATCGCGATCGCCAGCAGCCCACCGAGCAGCACGAGCGTCGAACCGCTGCCGCCGTCGCCCGCCGTGTCCACGTCAACAAAGCCGCCTACGGGTTCGGTTGGCAGCGGGCTTGGCGTCAACGTGGGACTTGGGCAGGGCCGGTGGTCACAGCACGGAACGCCTCCACAGTCCGGCGTTGGGCAGGGCGGGCCGATGATTGACCCGGCAAGCGTCCAGTTCCCGCACTGGTTGAGCGGAGTGCCCGGGCAGGGAATCGAGGACTGTGGCTCGAGACAGAGCAGGCCGACTGTCACGGACTCGCCGGGGTCAACGCAGGCGCTGGACCAGACGATGTTGACTCCAAACGTGAAGTCCGGCCCGCCACCAATGAGGCCCGCGGACACTACCGGCGAGGCGCATCCGGGGGCCTCCGTTACCACCTGCACTGTCACCGCCTCAGCCGGTTCGATGAGATAGAAATGCAGGTCGCTCGCCGCTACGCCGGTATTGTTGATCAGTGTGGCCAGGGTGCCGGTCGGAGGCGTCGGCGTAGGGCTTGGCGTCGGAGATGGAGTGGGCGTCGGTGACGGCGTTGGGGTCGGACTGAGCGTCGGCGAGGGCGTGTCAGCTGAAGCCACTCCCGGCGAGCTCCCAGCAAACGCAATCGCCACCAGCGCCGCGAGCACGGCTACTACGATTACGCACACCGCAAAGTGCGCTCGGGGCCGGAGAGCTGGCAGGCTCTTCACACGATTCGAGAACGCCTTAGCGGCTCGAAGCCTTCTTGTAACCTCCGACCGCGAGAGCCCCAGCCGCTACCACAAACAGCATTCCAATCATCAGCAGCAACGAACCATCACCGCCGCTGCCCGCAGTGGCCACGTCCACGAAACCGCCGACAGCGCCTGTCGGGAACGGCGTCTGCGAGACCGGGTTCACCGTTGGACTCGGACTCGGCGTCGGTGAAGGTGACGGCGTGATCTGTACATTGACAATCGTGCAGCCGCCGGCGCTTAGCAACGCCGAACAGCTCGAAGTCGTGTAGCCGGCCGGGACGCCAGACTCAGTTGCCGTACACGTTGGGTTCCCGGAGAAGCCGGTGATCAGGAACGACACCGGGCCGCTCTCGTCCACATTGTCGGGAGAACTCGCGGCGCCCGAAGTGCAATTCACCGTCACCAGTAC
The DNA here is from genome assembly GCA_041481535.1 of Dehalococcoidia bacterium. Taxonomy (GTDB): domain Bacteria; phylum Chloroflexota; class Dehalococcoidia; order SM23-28-2; family RBG-16-64-32; genus DATKKM01. The sequence goes on from JBGPBZ010000029.1 coordinate 14,715, forward strand.
CGTTGCCGGATTGTCCGGCTGGAAGTCCTTCGTGACGGCGAACTCCGCCGATGTCTCATCCATGAAGAGGCACGTCACCGTTTGGCCCGGGCCAACGTCGATGTCGACCGAGCCCATAGTGCTGCTCGTCTCAGCTCCGAAGCAGTTCACGCTCACGAACGCCCAGCCGCTCGGGATGGTCTCCGTGATCGTGTAGCTGCCCGGCATGCGGTCCGTGAACGTTGCGTCTGTGGCGTCGCTGATGGAGCCGCTTCCCGGCGTCGGCCCGCTCAACGTGATCGGGAACGCCTGCGGCGAGCCCGGCGGGTTCGTCGTCTTCTGGACGATGATCGTGGACAGCTTCGTGTTCTCGAAAGTGCACGTCACATCGTCGCCGTCGTGCAGCGAGAACGTCATATTGTTGCCACCGTCCGAGCAGCCGAACGACACTGATTGCCACCCGGCCGGAACGGTCTCGGTCAAAGTGTATGTGCCGGCGGGAAGGCCGGAGAATACGAAGTCGCTGGCGTCTGTGATACTCCCGCTCTGGTTGACGGGGCCGGTCAGGTTAATCGAAAACACTTGCGGATCACCGGAGGGGTGCGTCGTCTTCTGCACCGTGAGCGTCGCTCCGGCGGCCGCGGCAGGAGACGCACCCTGGAGAGCGAATGCCAGCGCCAGAACAATAGCCACAACTGTGGCGGGCACGGTCAGGTGTAGCCATTGCGGGCGTGCCATACCTGTTCTCCTTCTGTTCGGTTTACTTGGTCGAGGCGCGTTTGTAGGCGAATACCGTGCTGCCCGCCGCCGTCACCACGAAGAGGGCGAGGACGGCCAGCAGAATCGATGCGTTGCTTCCGTTACCACCACCGCTTCCGCCCGTCACCACGTCCACGACGCCACCGATCGGGCCAGTCGGCGACGGGTACGGCGTCGAGGTCACACCACCCGTAATGTTCGGGGCGGTCGGTGTTGGCGTCGGACTTGGCGTCGGTGGCGCAGGAGTCGTCGGTGCCGGTGTCGTCGCCGCGGGCGTCGTCGGAGCGGGCGTCGTCGGAGCGGGCGTCGTCGGAGCGGGCGTCGTCGGTGCCGGTGTCGTCGGCGCAGGCGTTGTCGGGGCCGGCGTCGTTGGCGCAGGCGTTGTCGGGGCCGGCGTCGTTGGCACCGGTGTCGTCGGTACCGGCGTGTCCGTTGGAGTTGGCGTCGGGCTCGGTGTCGGCGAAGGCGTGTCCGTCGGGGTAGGAGTCGGGCTCGGCGTCGGCGATGGCGTGTCCGAGGGGATCGGCGTCGGCGTTACGAACGGGGTTGGCGTCACAGCCGTCTCCGAAATCGTGTAGCGCTCGCACGGACCGTCCTCAGGGGCGTAGTTGCCGTCTCCGTTGTAGTGGACCATGAAAGCGTGGGGGCCGGAGGCCGGCGCAAACGGCGTGGACTCCGCCGTGCCGCCAGCTAGCGCCACTCCCGCCTCTACGCCCACCTGGGTCTCACAACTGCTGTCGTCAAACCTGCGGAAGTCCACAGTGCCAGTAGCCGCGATCGGCGAGCCGTTCACAATAGCCTTGTCGTGGATCATCGTGCCGGACGCCAGAGTTTGATTCGTCACGTCTGTGTGCGAAGGGTCATGCACTTCGCTGGCGACAAACTGCGCGCAACCGACCGCAGCCTCGAGCTCGTTCGCCAGGCCGCTGAACGCGATTTGCCGTAGCACACCCGCGCCGTCGTAGTGCTTCATCACCGTCTCAGACCACTCAGAGTCGCCCGCGTTGGTGAACGGCAGGCTTGTGTCGCCGGCACCGAGGTACAGGCCGAAGACAACGTACCCCGCCGCGCGGGCTGCATTGGCCTGCCCGATGGAGTCGTTGGCCCCGTTGAACCAGACTACCGGGTCAGATGTGTCGGGAGACGTAGCGTCGTTCAGGCGGACGTTTGGTGAACCGTCCGTGACGATGAACATGATGTTCGGCACGCCAGCCCGGTCGTTGGCGATGTTGGCCATCGCATCCTGGATGCCATCCGCAGCGGGTGTAAACCCGCCCGTCGGCCCAATGTCATTTATGTATCCAGCACCTTTGAAGGTGGCGCCGCTGACGTAACCCGCCTGGCCGGCGCCCTCGGGCAGCCCGTCTGTGGTCGTGTTTCCCATGAAGGTCGTGCCGCTGTAAAGCCCGCTGCCCTGAGCGTCAAAGGCGTCAACAAAGTCCTTGATCGCCGTCTGCATGCTGGACAGCTCGCCGGCATCGACGGATCCGGAGAGGTCGATTACGAAGTTGAAGTCGGCCGCGTTGCAAACGGAAGTCGTAAGGGGCGGGTTAACCGTGCCGGCGATGATCGTGCGATAGGTCACGCGAACCTGTACCTGGTCCAGAGAAGTCGTGGATCCGTCCGTGCAATTCGCTCCGGGATCGTTGTTGCGCACCTCGACGATGAAGTTGGCGTTCGTCAGGTCAGGCGGCGACCAGTCGGGGCTGGTGGTCCATGGATCGGCGGCGCCGCCCAACGTGAAAACAGTCTCAGTGTTGGTGAGGCTGGCGGTCTTCCGGCTCGTGAAGCTACTGCCGTTGTCGCCGGAAAGTCTCGCCTAGATCTCGCACCCCGCGCTGTCGGTGGACTTGGCTTCCAGAGTGACCTCGATGCCGTCAATGATGGAACCAGCAGGCAGGCTAAACCCAAAGTTGGAGTAGCCCTGGTCGTTGTTGTCCACAGACGCGGTCGCGTAAGCGTTGTCACTGGCGAACCCGTTGCCAGCACTCGCCCACACGCCGTTCGGCGCGTGCGTCGCGGTCGGCGAAACAAAACCCGTGTCGGCGGCGCTTGTGCTATTGATCACTGAAAACAGCCCCACCGAAACCGCGCCGATGGCAACCGCCGAGAGGAAGAAGGCTATGCCAAAGCGTGAAATCGCAGCCCTTCGTAGCGTGATTGGGAACTTAGACATAGTCGCCTCCGAGCGCTGGCAGGTCGCTGGTGGAGGGCGTAGAGAGACTCAAAGCGAATACCGCTAGTTGGGCGATACCAAAATGAGCAGACGGCCAAGAACTGGCCAAACCGCACCCCCAATGTTTATTTGGGCCTATTTTGCCCCCGGCAGCCAGAAGACGTCAAGTTAATTCCCGGTCAAGGAACGCTTTGTAATGGCTACTCTCTGTATACATTTCTCAGCGCCTGACAACCCGCTCACCCATGCCCTGCCGAGCCACAGTCTCCATTCAAAAGCGAACCCGCAAACGCGCAAGTGAAGGGACCGCAGGCCCACCTGTCCGCCTCTGGAGGATACCGGGGGTCCGGGGGTGTCCCCCGGCATTCCCTTATTTTTTTCGGGTCGGAGTGGGACCGGGAGACCTACCGTTTTCCCGAACCACTGACCACTACCCGCTACAGCGCCATCTGCCGCCCGAACTCGTTCAGGCTCAGCTCCCGCTCACGGTAGTCCGGCATCACCTTCGCCAGCTCCGCGTGAAAACGGGTGGAATGGCTGCGAATTCGCATGTGCAGCAGCTCGTGCACAACCAGGTAATCGATAAGGTCTGGCTCCGCCATCACGATGCGCCAGTTGAAGCGCAGCGTCCCGTCCGCCGAGCAACTTCCCCAGCGGCTCCGCTGGTCCTTCACGACGACGCGGCGTGGCTTCACGCGCATTCGCCTGCGCCAAACGTCCACACGCTCGCTCAGAGTCTTCCTCGCGCGCCTCGTATACCAGGAGACGACCGCGCGCCGGATCGCTGACTTACGTTCGGATCTGGTGAGAGTGTCGGGCACCGTGACGTGCAGGCCGGACGACGCGAGGCGCACGCTCGCCCTCAACACATGGTCCTCAAGCACCGACAGCGGCAGGCGCTCTCCCATAAAGGAAACGCGCTCGCCGTTGATGAGGCGCAGCGGCTTCGGCCGCGCATCGACTTCTGCTTTCGTGCGCACGATCCAGCCTGCGCGCTGCTTCACGAACTTTCGCACCGTCTCAGTGCCAACGCGCACCGGCACCGCAACGCTCACTCCATCCTCCGCGTTGACCGTGATCTGCATCGTCCGCAGGCGGCGCCTGCTTCGCACGATCACATACGGAATCGTCGTATCGCCGTGGCGCAGAGTGCCCCGTTCCGGGCGGCGGGGTTGGGTCATAGTGCTATGTTTATGCCACAAGCCCGGCCCCTCCGCTAGCCAGTTTTGACGGGGTTATCGTCCTAGAACAAATGTCCGCAACGACCACGCAACCTGACCCGGCCAAAACGCCGACCCTTCACCCCTCACCCTTCACCCCGTCCCCCTAGCCAGCGGCCACCGTCCCCGTTACTCTATAGCTTGCTGTCCCGCGGGGCAGCCCTCGTTTGTACCCAGAAGGAGACCCCAGCATGAAGGTCGTATTCCTCGAAGAAGTCGAAGGCACCGCCCACACGGGCGACGTCAAGAACGTCGCCGGCGGCTTCGCCCGCAACTTCCTGCTCCCCCGCAAGCTCGCCGCCCCCGCCACGCCCCACTACATAGAAATTGCCACGCAGAAAGCCACCAAGGAAGCGCGCAAGCAGTCCAAGCTCGACGAGGACGCCCAGCGCCTCATCCCCCAGGTTGAGGGCAAAGAGATCACCATCGAAGTCCGCGTCGGCGACCAGGACAAGATGTTCGGCTCCGTCACCGCCCGCGACGTCGCCGAAAAGCTCTCCCAGGCCACAAAGATCGACATCGAGCACCGCCAGATCGACCTGAAGCAGCCCATCCGCGAGATCGGCCACCACAACATCAAGGTGAAGCTCACCCGCAACGTCATCGCCGGCATCACCGTCCACGTCCTTCCCATCGGCGGCGCCGCCGAAGCCGCCGCCAAGGCCGAGGCTGCGAAGGCCGAACCGGAAGCCCCCGCCGACGAAGAGCCGTCCGATGAGGCCGCCGAAGAAGAGGCCGATGACATCGAGGCCGCGGCGGAGTCCGAGGCCGAAAGCGTCGAGGGCGAGTAGACCGTCTCGTCGTAGGGGCGAGGCGTCCGCGCGCGCACGCACAACCCGTCGCTCCCCCGTCGCACCTGATCGCCATCCCTGCGATCGCCTGACAGAACGCTGCCCCCAAACGTCCCGGCCCAGCGAAAACCTTCGCTTCCATCGAACCATCCGCGCGCCGACTAAGATTCGCCTCATCCCGCCATCTCTGCGCACTCGCGCTGCGCCCAAGCGCCCCGATAACGCGTCCGGTGCCATTCCCCCCACGACAACTCTCGTCCGACCCCCTCATCGTGGATATATGAGATCACCAACTCCGCAATTTGACGCTTTCTGGTTTGCCCACGCGCTGCCAACACATGATCGGGCGCTCCCCACATTGATGTTGGCGTGCCACCTTACCCCCGAGGCCCGCGGCTAACAAACTACTGACATGGCCATCGACACAACCTCTATTCGCGGCGGAGATCGTCTCCCACCGCATGACGTCGAGGCCGAAGAGGCCGTCCTCGCCTCCGTCCTCGTCGACGCCGACGCCGTCCTCGAAGTCCTCACCTCACAGCTGAAACCCGATGACTTCTTCCGTGAGCAGAACCGTTGGATCTACGAGACCTGCCTCGCCCTCTTCGACCGCGGCGAGACCATCACTCAGATCAACGTCGCCCACGACCTCGCCCGCCGCGGCAAGCTCGAAGACATCGGCGGCCCCGCCTACCTCAGCCGCATCTGCGCCTCCCTGCCGACCTCCGTCGGCGCCAAATACTACGCGAGCATCGTCCAGGCCGACGCCACTTACCGCCGCCTCATCTCCGTCGCCGGCCACATCGTCCGCCGCGCCCACGAGAGCGGCGCCTCCACCGAGCAGGTCACGGCCGTCCTCTCCGAAGCCGAAGCCCTCATCGCCTCCGTCCGTTCTGACAGCGAGGTCCGCGACTTCACCCCCGTCAGCGAGCTCCTCAACCAGTACCTCGAATCAATCGAATCTGCGGCCGGTGTCGTCGCCGCCGACTCCCGCACCATCCGCACCGGCTTCGCCGACCTCGACCAGCTCCTCGGCGGCCTCAAGCGCGGCGATCTCGTGATCGTCGCCGCCCGCCCTTCGCTCGGTAAGACCTCGCTCGTCCTCAACTTCGCCCGCAACGCATCCCTCGCGCAGCAGGCCACCGTCGGCTTCTTCTCCGTCGAGATGGCGGCGTCGCAGCTCATCCAGCGCATGGTCGCCTCCGAGTCCGGCGTCGACTCCGCGCGCCATATATATGGAATGCACTCCGACCGCGAGCAGCAGAAGCTCCACAACGCCCTCGGCGAGCTCGCCAGCCTGCCGATGTACTTCGATGACTCCGCCACCCTCACCATCTCTGAGATGCGGAGCAAAGCCCAGACCCTCCAGAAGCAGCACGGCCTCGACCTCATCGTCGTCGACTACCTCCAGCTCATGTCCAGCGGCATGCGCAACGAGAATCGCGTGCAAGAGGTGTCCAACATCTCCCGCGGCCTCAAGCACCTCGCCCGCGACCTCGACGTCCCCGTGGTCGCCTGCTCCCAGCTCTCCCGTGCCTCCGAGATGCGCGCCGGCAACATCCCCATGCTCAGCGACCTCCGTGAGTCAGGCAGCATCGAGCAAGACGCCGACGTCGTCATGTTCATCTACCGCGAGGACCGCTACGTCACCCGCGAGCAGTGGGAGAAAGACCACTCCGGAGACCAACGCCACCGCGAGTACCCCGCCGGCATCACCCAGCTCATCGTCGCCAAGCACCGCAACGGCCCCACCGGCACTATCCACCTCCGCTTCCGAGACAAAATCGCTCGCTTCGAAGACCTCCTCGTCCGCAACGACGACGACTGGGAAGGTGACGCGTGATGCGTCACCCTGAGCGAGAAACCGCCCGCTACGCAGCCACTCGCACCTTCGCGAAGGGATCTGTCGCGCCAACCAACCTTCCCACGAAACTCACTCCACGCGACCCAGCCGCGACCACTCCCGCGCGATCGCATAGCTCCACGCCAATCAATACGAAACGCGTCCCGCTGCCATCGACGGCAATCCGTTTATCCGTTGCGCCGCAGGCAATCCGTCGTGAATCCCCGAAGGCCCTCCGATGACAACCGGCTTCCCCAACTCCGCTGCCGGCACCGTCATCCCCAACGCCTTCTTCGCGACCGTCCTCCCCCAGATCAGCGATCCCGCCGAACTCGTCATCTCCACCTACCTCTTCTTCGCCATCGGCCAAAAGCAACGCCACCCCCGCTTTGTAACCCTCCGCGAACTCCAATCCGACGCCACCCTCGCGCACTGCCTGACCAACCTCTGCCCCCAAGAAGACCGATCGCCCCTCGCCCGCCGTAGCGGGAGAGGGGAAGGGGGTGAGAGAAGCCCCGACCCTCTCACCCGCGGCCTCGACCTAGCCCTCCAGCGCGGCACCCTCATCCGCGCCACCTCCGGCGAGGACACCCTCTACACAATCAACCTCCCATCCAACGTCCGCGCCTTCGAACGCCTCGCCGCCGAGGGCATCCGCATCGACGCCCCGCTCGCTCCCAAGGCAAGCGATGGCCCACCCAACATCTACACCCTCTACGAAGCAAACATCGGCTCGATCACGCCGCTAATCGCCGAAGACCTCCACGACGCCGAGGAGCGCTTCCCGCCGGCGTGGATCGAAGACGCCATCCGCGAGGCCGCGGAACTCAACAAACGAAGTTGGCGCTACGTGAGGGCCATCCTCCAGCGCTGGGAAACCGAGGGACGGCATGAAGAGCATCGGCGAGATCCTGAAGCAGACTGGCTTGCAAGACGGTACCGAGCGGGCAAGCGACCTCCCGCAGGCACCCCTCGCTGACG
>JBGPBZ010000030.1:0-21640 GCA_041481535.1 Dehalococcoidia bacterium
CGCCATAGAACGCTGCTTCCGAGAAGTCCGCCGTCGAACAAGGCCAATGACCTGTTTCAACAACGACGCCAGCTGTGAAAGGATAATCTATGCAGTCTTAACTCACTTGAACCGAAACTAGCAGGGTAGGCCTCTCGCCCAATTTACACACCACTCGTGACGCTACCCCTGTATGTCGGACTCGGGCAACCACTCGATATCGGCAAAGGCAACCCAGATTTCGCGAGTAGCACGACCAGCGCATCCAACGTATCAACCGCGCCGCTACAGTCCACGTCGCCCTTGATCCGCAGTCCGACGGCGGTACCGATCGGCGCGCAGCCGGTCCCTGCCGCCGTTGAACCGCCCCGCTTCGCGACGTGGCTCAGGATAGCCAGCGAGTCGTTCTCGTCCGCATCCCCATCGCAGTCAGTGTCGCCGGGACGGCCGGCCGGCGGCGTGCCCGTCGGTTGATTGGTTGGTGTTGGCGAAACGGTCGGCGTCGCTGATGCGGTGTGAGTCGCCGCGCCCGTAGGCGTCGGCAAGGCAGCGGTCGCGGTCGGGCTCGGTGTTGCCTCCGGAGATGGCGTGGGCGAAGCGGTCGGTGTTGGCGTGGCGCTTTGTGGCGTTGGCGTTGGGCTGGGTGTCGGGCTGTCTGTCGGGCTGGGGGTGGGCGACGGCGAAACGACAGTCATCACGCCCCTCATGTCGGCGGGGTGGATTTCGCAGTGGTAGTAGTACGTGTCCGGCACGCTAAAGGTGAACTGGAACAGCTCCGTTCCGAAGGCGCTGGGGTTCTTGATGCCGCTATCGAAACCGCCTGAACCTATGCAGGTCGTAAAGGTCGCGTCCGTGCACTGTGTAACGCTGTGGTGATCCGTCGTGCCGCTGGAGCCGGTTCCACCCGGATCAGACGCTATCCAGTGGACCGTCGTGCCAGCAGCAATCGTGCTGGCTAGCGGGTTCGCGCACCCGCTGGGCACGCCATCGCAGTAACTGGTTTCGACGATCTGCAGCGGCTGATCGGCGCCGGCATGTGCCCGGCCCGGCGGCGACAACACACCGACAGCAACGAGAACAAGCGCCAGGGTGAGTAGCGAGAACGCGATCAGGCCGGGCAAATGCAGCGACGTCATCATCCTCCGACTGCTTAGGCTTGAAGACAGTCAGGAGGAATACGACGGGCTACGAAGTCTGGTTCTACCGCATGACTGCGAGTGTCGTCGCTGGCCTAGGCGAAGCTTGCGTCGCGGGGGCGGGCGTGCTTCTGGACGAGCTCGCCCATGATCGTCTTGAGGGGGAGGCCCTTCAGCGTCGGGTGCTTGAAGGTGGCGCCGAGGTTTACCGTGTAGTGGTGGCGCCGGCCTTCGCGGCGCACGTCGAGCATCTCCGCGCGGCGCAGGTCACCGATCAGGCCCCAGACGGTGCGCTGCGTGAGCGCCATGTCGTCTGCGATCTCGCGTATCGTGCAGTCTGGGTGCACAGCGATGTAGAAGAGTACCGAACCGTGACTGGAGACGAGGTACCAGTGGTTCGATATGTGCTTTGTGTTCCCGTTACGATCCAACTCCTGCCGTATCTTTCCGGGGACTCGATTCCCGTTGTGTAATATCCGTAATCCTATACTACCATTTCGAGTAAGCTTTTGCCGTCATCCCATACAACAACGCGTGCGCGCCCCGTATTACATGGCAGTGTGGTTGGGGGGTTCTCAGCGTCTCAGGGCTGAGGCCAGTCGCCGTTCACTCAGGGGCGCCGCCGCCACCTCCTCATCGTCTACCGCGACAACCGGGATCCGGTCCCAGTACTTCGCGTAAGCAGACCTGTCCGCGTCTATGTCTACGATTGCTAACTCGAATTGGATTCGATTGCCGATCCTCCGTAACATCGCCTCCGCCTCACGGCACATCCCGCAGCCGGCCTGCGTGTAGAGTGTCACCTTCAACCCGCGGCAGGCTCCTCGCTCGTTGGCTCCTGAGGCGCGGGTGGTTCCTCGCGTTCATCGCGGCGGCGGCGGGCGCGCGCTGCCCGCTCGGAGGCAGGAGGCGTGCGCAGCAGGTAGACCAGTGTGATGAGGGCGAGCGGCATCGTGATCAGGCTTATCACCTGCGCCATGCGGAGCCCGGCCAACACTTCCGTATCGAGACGAAGGAAGCTGACGAAGAAGCGCATAAGACCGTACACCAGCACCCAGGCGAAGAACGTGACGCCCGCGCGCGGAACCTTGAAGTAGATGAGCAGCAAGAGCGCGAAGATCGCCATGTCGCCGAAAAGCTCGTAGGCGACCGCCGGGTGTTGAGCGCCAAAGCCGTAGGCCGGGCTGTTCGTGTCCGTGTAGACGACTGCCCACGGCAGATCGGACGCCTTGGCGAAGTGCTCCCCGTTGATGATGTCACCGATGCGGCCGATCGCCATCCCGAGGATGCCGCCGATGGCCGCGATGTCGGCGCCCCGAGGGATGTTCGGGATCTTCGTGATCATCGCGTAGCCCCAACCGGCGATCGTGCCTCCAATCAGCGCTCCGTAGATGGAGATACCTCCCGTGTTGATCGCGATGATCTCGCCCAGGTCATCCTTGAACAGGTGCCAGTGCTCCATCACGTAGAGCCCGCGGGCGCCGATGATGCCGCCAATGACCCCTGCCAGCGCGACGTTGTAGATCATGTCCTCGGGGTAGTTCATGCGGCGCGCGAGGAAGGCCGCAATTGCAACGCCGGCGATGACGCCGAGGGCGGTGAACAGACCGTGCCAAGTGATATCCAGCCCGGCGATGCTTACGATCGTCGGGTCGAGGCCGATCTTGATTTCCAGCAGGATGCTAGTCATAGTCGTCAGGTTCTGCGGGGACGGCTGCGCCGGCTTCGCGGGCGAGGTTGCGTAGCTCCCGTGTGAAGTTGGCGTGGCTCGGCGCTTGTCCCGCCATCGCCGTCCGGGCCTCGGTTATCTTAGCCCATAGCCTGCGTCTGGGCACCCAGAAAGTTATGGCGAGCCCGAGCACGATCGCAGCGGCGCCGATCCAGACCAGCATATCGCTGCGGTCGCGCCGCGCCTCGATCCCGGCGAACTCGCGCTGCCCGTCGAACGTGTATTGCAGGCCACCGATCGTCGTGCTCTCGCCCTGCTTTAGTGAAAGCGCCTGCGCCTGCAAGCCGACGATCGTCAGACGCGCGTCGCCGGGCGCGCTTCCGTTGCTCACGTAGTCGCCTGCCGACGCCTCGCCCGTGCCGGCGACAACGTTGCTCATTTGCAGTTGCGCCGGTCCGCTCGCCCCCTCGCCCAGCGTAGACGGGAGCGGGAAGTCTTGGATCAGCTGCGTCGGCACCGCTTCGACGCCGGTGTAGGTGATGCTCAGTCCAGCGGTCTGCGTGGTCTGCCCCTTCGTGAGAGAGGCCTGGGCGCTACTGTCGCTACTGGCCGGCTCGAAGACGATGAGCTTGTCGGCGTCGGTGGCGTTCTCCGGCTGCCAGAACGTCAGCAGGCGCTTGTCGGGCAGCGTGACGAGCGCGGCCTGGTACTTCGCGCCGTCCGGCGTGTCTACCGTGTCGGTCATCACCACCGCTTCGTTAAAGAGGACGTTGCCGCTCTCATCGGCGATGCGGATGCGCGGGCTGTACGTCGCGCCTGCGAGCGCGTAGTTCTCGCTGAAGACGACGTTGCCGGTAGTGGCGTCGCGCACCGTGACGCCGGCGCCGTTGCCGAAGTACGCCTCTTCGTAGAACTTGAAGCCCTTGTAGCTGCACGGAGAGTTCACCGTCGACGAGCAGCGCAGCACCTCTTCGCCGCGCTCATAGATGGTGAGATCGGAGCGGTAGTCCAACGGCACTCCGGCGTCGTTGAAGCTGGCGTAGGAATCGCGAAGCTGCACCTGGATCTGGTTCGGGTTGCTCACCGCGTAGACCGGCATCACCTCACCCTCCGCGAGGAAAAGCGGCGCTTCGAAGGCGTCGACCCGTCGCACTACGGCAGAGAGGATGAAGACGATGATCGCCGCGTGGGTAAGCAGCGTGCCGAGCTGCGCAATCTGGAAGCGGTCGGCAAAGAGGTACGTCGCTCCGGCGTCCTCCATGCGATCGACCTTGTAGCGTTTTGCCCGCAGGAGAGCTTCGAAGCAGTCGACATCGATCGCGGAGTCGAACTGGAAGCGGTTCGGCGCCATCTCCAGGTAGCGGTCCGGGACGCGCTTGCGAGGCCGCCGGATGCTAGTCCAGATGCCAGGGAAGCGGCTGACGACGTAAGCTCCGGTCGAGACGACGGTAACGGCGAGGATCAACCCGAACCAGCGCTGGTGGAACACGTCGAATGCACCGGCTTCGTGGAGTGGCGAAGTCATGAACCCGAAGCGGCCATGCTGCGACTCCAGCCACGTCGACTCCGCCCCGGCATCGCCGCGCACGTTGTCAGGCACCTGCGGAATCAGCACGCCAGCCAGACTGACGAGCGCCAGCAGCACGAGCAGGATGATCGCGAAGCGCACGTTGGTGACGAGCCACCACACCGCGCGCAGCGGGTTTATCAGGTTGAGCGCGCGCGACCAGCTACTGCTGCGGCGGACGGGGTCGCGGATCGTCTTACCGGCTTCCACTGTTTGCTCCCGGCGTTGGCGTGTTAATCGCCATGATCTGCGCGATCCCGGCATCGAGGTCAGATTCGCTGATCGCACCCTGCGTGCCGGTGCCGTTCGAGCTGTCTCCTTCGAGCGGCCCGCGGAAGATCTTCTGGATGACGCCGTTCGCGTCGATGAAGACGGTCGTGGGCAGGCCGAGCAAGCGGTACTTGTCGCCGACCTCGCCGTCACGGTCGACGAGGATCGGATAGTCCATCCCGCGCTCCTGGGCGAACGGCTGGATCAGGCTCGGCCCCTCTTGCAAGTCAAGGCCGATGACGACGAGGCCGTCGTCTTTGTACTTGTCGTAGGCGTCCACGAACTGCGGTATCTCCGTGCGGCACGGATAGCACCACGTCGCCCAGAAGTTGAGCACAACGGGATGCCCGCGAAAATCGCTCAGCCAAGCCTCGCCGTTGGTCGTCGAGGCGCCTTGCGTTACGGCGACGGTCTCCAGTTCGAAGTCCGGCGCGAGAGCGCCTTCGGCCGCCTCGACGCTGAGGCCGTCCGGGTTCAGGCTGAAGTTCAGCTCACGGATGCCGTAGGCCTAGCCGCTGGGGTTAGTGGCGTCGCTGTCGCGGTTCTCGATCCAGTAGATGACCGCCACGATCGCCAGGATCACCAGTACGGGATAGACCACGCGGCGCACAAAGCTGCGGCCGGGACGCCGGGACGGAAGTACGTCTTCGCTCATGAGCACTGCATAGGATACGCTCGGCAGGCGTTAGGCGAATTAAGGGGTCGTTTCGGGGACGTCCGGCGGGACGGGGATGGAGCTGGACAGGGGGAACCCGAAGACCTGCTCGTAGGCGTTGCGCGTCTCCAGCGGGCCGAGGCCGGCGGCCAGGTACGAATTGCGCACCCTGATCTCGAAGTGCAGGTGAATCTCGAACTCCGGGTTGCTGGCCGATTCGGGCGTGCCGGAGTCCCCGATGTAGCCCACAGCGTCGCCCTGCTTGACGTGCGACCCGACCTGGATGTCGTCCGGGACGCCGTTCAGGTGGCAGTAACGCGTGACGATGCCGTCTCCGTGATCGACCCAGACCTGGCGGCCGCGGAACTTGTCCAGCGTGCCCTCGTCGGTGTAACCCTGCTCGACCGATTTCGCTTCGAGGTCGTCGATCTCCTTCTGCGTGAGCTTGCGGTACTCCTTGTCGGCGCGGATCACGACACCATCGGCGGCGGCGAGCGCCGGCGTGTCGATCGACACTGGAACGCATGCGTAGTCGGTGAAGAAGTCGACGCCTTCGTGGATGCCGTTGCGGTACTCGCGAACCGCGTTCGGCATCTGGTCGCCTTCGAGCGTCAAGCAGGCGCCGGCGACAGGCATCGCCATGTGGATGCCGATCGGGCTGTCCGCGTCGGTCGTCACCGGCGGCGGCGTGTGGCTCGGCTGCGGGGTCACCTTGATTCCGGGAATCGTGAGCACGTCGCCGATATGCAGGTCGGCCGGGTCGGTGATGAAGTTGGCTTGCGCGATGATCTCGGCGGAGACGCTGAACCGGTCCGCGATCGCACTCAGGGTATCGCCGTCCTGCACCGTGTACAGAAGATCGCTGAGGACGGACGTCGGGGTCGCGCCCTCAGTGGCCTCCGGCGTGACGGATTCGTCGCCGACGGCGGCAGGTTGTGTTGGCGTCGATATGGCCAGCGAGCCGCCGCCGCAGGCGCTTAACAACAAAAGGGCGGCCGCGAGGACCGCCGTTGCCACCGGGGCCGGGACGAGGCTATTTCTTGACCGGATAGCCCTCGTCCTCCATCGCGCGCTCGATCAGGTCGAGATCTGCCTGCGCAGCGTCGTACTCGACGATGACGACTTTCGTGTCCGAATCGCCAGAGACAAAGTGCACACCCGGTAGCTTCTCAACTGCTTCCTGGATCGTCTGCAGGCAATGTCCGCAGGAGATATCGGGCGCTTCGAGCGTTCTTGTTTCCACGTTATCGACCTCCGACGCGCATGATACGACGCCTCGTCGCCAGCCGCACCGCCTCCGAGTGCGCAGCGTTCTCGACGGCGTCGTCCAGCGGCGGCAGCGAGCCCTGCCCCAGCGCCAGTGCGATCAGGTGATCGGCGAAAGCGGGGTTCTTCGGCAGCAGCGAGCCGTGCAGGTACGAGCCGAAGACGTTGCGGTAGACCGCGCCCTCGAAGCCGTCCGCGCCGTTGTTGCCGAAGCCGGTGACGACGCGCGCAAGCGGTTTCGCACCGGGACCGAGGTACGTCCGTCCGCCGTGGTTCTCGAACCCGACGAGCTGCTGTCCATTCCACTCAGCCACGACGTTGCCGATGAAGCGCTTCGCCGACGGCCCCGGGTGCACGGTGTGGAGATCGAGGATGCCGAGGCCCGGCAGCTCCTCACCATCCGCCCCGCGGTAGAAGTGCCCGGCCAGCTGGTAGCCGCCGCACACTGCCAGTACGACAAGCCCGCGCTCGACGGCCTCACGAAGCGGCGCGCCCTTCAGCGAGAGGAAGTCGTCGGCCACGCGGCGCTGTTCGCGATCCTGCGCGCCGCCGATAAACGCCATGTCGTACGCCTTCGGGTCGAACGGGGCGCCGACGTCCAGCTCCGTCAGCTCGAACTCGATGCCGCGCCACTCGCAACGGCGTTTTAGACAGATGATGTTGCCTCGGTCGCCGTAGATGTTCATCAGCTTCGGGTAGAGGTGCGCCAAGCGCAGCTTCATTTCGCGTCGCCCTCCCAGAACTTCCCGCGCCCTGCCCACTTGCCGAGAACATTCCTCACTTCCAGCATCGCCGTGTACGTCGGGATCGCGTACAACTCGCCCTCCTCCGGCGTCTCGTTGATCGCCTTCCGCAGCGCCGTCGCGATGTTGTTCGCGACGCGCGGTTTCTCCGAGACACCGGCGTACTTCAGGCGCAGCGCCATGTCCCAAGCGCGGCGGCCGGATGCGGTAACAGATCGCGCGCGCCCCGCCAGCAGCTCGAAGTCGACATCCCAGATCCACGAAATGTCCCGTCCGTCCGCGATGTCGTCGTTCAAGAACAGCGCGAGGTCGAGGTCACCGTCCGGAAGCGTGCGCAACACCTGGTTCAGCCCAGCCGGGTTCTTCGCGAGGATCACGTGCACGTCTCGCCCGTCAATCTCGATAATCTCCTGCCGTCCGAACGCAGCGGTGGCGTTGAGCAGCCCCGGCCCGATCGCGCTCGGCCCCAGCGAAAGGGCGGAGGCCGTCGCCGCCGCAGCGAGCGCGTTGTAGACGTTGTACGTGCCGGGTTGCGCGAGGTGAACGCTCACCTTCCACTCCGGCCCGGCGATGCTCAGCTTCGGGCCGTGAGCCGTTTGATCAATGCTTGTGATGCGCACGTCCGGCGTTGGGCGCGTGTTGCCGCAAGACGGGCAGCGCCAGTGGCCGATGTGGCCGTAGAACACCGCGTCGTACTCAAGCTCAGCGCCGCACTTCGTGCACCAGCGTGCGTCGGCGGCGTGCTCGATTTCGCCGGTTGCCTGCGTCACGTCGTCGAGGCCGTACAGCACCACCGGCCCGCGCGCTTGTTCTCGCAGCGCGGCGACCGCAGGATCGTCCGCGTTCAAGACGAGCGTGACGTCAGCAGGAAAGGCGGCGACGGCTTCGCCCCAGATCGCGGCGACGGTCTCCACTTCGCCGTAACGGTCGAGCTGGTCGCGGAAGAGGTTGGTGAAGGTGACTACGCGCGGTCTGACCGCGCGGGCGACCTGCGGCATCGTCGCCTCGTCCACTTCGAAGACGCCGATGCGCTTTTTGCGCCGGCGCATGCGCCCGTCCCAGTCGGCCGCTTCGGCCAGCGCCGCCGCGACGCCGCGCATCATGTTCGAGCCTTCCCGGTTGGCGACCGGTGTCAGTCCCGCCGCCTCGACGATGCTGCGGAGAAGGCGCGATGTCGTCGTCTTGCCGTTTGTGCCGGTGACGAGAACACTCCCCTGCCCCAGCTGCGAGGCCAGCGCCGGCACAATCCCCGGATCGAGCCGCTCGGCAACGAGCCCGGGTAGCGCCGTCCCGCCACCAAAGCGCAGGCGGCGGCTGAGTCCGGCGGCTGTCCTGGCGGCGACGATCGCAGCGGTGCGGCGGGGTGAGGGCATCAGATCGCACCCGCGCGTGGTGGCGCTTGGAGAGCCGTTGGCTGCGGGGTGAAGCATTGGGGCATGTGAACATGGGAACAACGTGGGCAGATGCCGTGCGGTTGTGCCCTGCCTTTCGTGAGTGATGTTCCCATGCCCCAATGTTCTCATGTTCGGCGCAGGTTGGCCCCGCCTCCCAACCAACGCTCGCGCCCCTGACGTACAATACCCGCCGTGGCTACTGAATTCCGCGATCTGACGTTAGACGACTACGAGCAGGCGGCTATCGTCGAGCAACGCGCCTTCTACAACCGCCCGGACCAGGAGTTTGTGGAGCGGATGCGCCAGTTCTACCCTCCGGAGTGGACGGTGGGCGCCTTCATCGACGGGAAGCTCGTCGCGGACACGCGCACGATCCCGATGATGCGGCGCTTCCACGGCACTTCGACGGCATTCGGCGCGGTCGGCCCGGTCGCCTGCGCTGCGCCGTACCGCCGCCGCGGACTCGTCGCGAAGCTGCTTGTGCTCGCGCTGGAACGCATGCGTGAGCGCGGCCAGTGGCTGTCTGGCCTGCACACTCCCCACGACGCGCTCTACCAGCGCTACGGCTGGGAGCGAGCGGAAGGCAAGAAGAGCTACGCATTCGCCCCGAAGGACGTTCACCTTCGCATCCGCAGCTCGGGCGGGCAGACCGAACCGTCCGGATCTGAGGAGTGGCAGCGCCTCGACCGCATCTTCCGCGAGAAGACGCGGGACGCGAACGGCCCCTTCGTGCGCGCCGAGGTCTGGTGGACTAACGCGGTGCTCAAAGCCTGGGACAACGGCAAGCTCGTGGACGCCGACACTGTTGTCTGGGTGGACGAGAACGGCAACGACCAGGGCTACGCCGTCTACGTGAACCGCAGCGTCGGCTCCGCGGGCGGTTGGTCCAGGCAGCAGGTCTGGATCCGCGACTTCCAGGCGCTGACCTCGGACGCTTACCTCGGGCTGTGGGAGCACATGCTGACGCACGACCTGGCGGAAACGATCGAGACGGAGCTGCATCCGTACGACATGTTCCGCGAGCTCTGTGACAACCCGCACAAAGTGAAGACCGAGGTCGGGATGGGCGCAATGGTCCGCATCGTCGACGTCGAGAACGCGTTAGCGCGGCGGCCGTACGTCGGGCAGGGATCGGCCGCGTTCACGGCGCGAATCGAAGACCAGCACCTCCCCTGGAACGACGGGACCTGGCGCATCGAGGCTTCGAACGGACACCTGCACGCTGAGCGCACGCAGGCTACCCCGGACGTCGAGATGAGCGTGAACACCCTCGCGCCGCTCTACACCGGCCACATGCGCGCGGACGTCGCGGCGAACACCGGCTTCGTACGGGTCGTTCGCCCGGACGCGATCGCGGAGATGATGCAGGTGTTTGCGGTGAAAGACGCGCCGTATTCGCCGGATTACTACTAGCGGCGCTCCACCGAGGCTGGAGAGGCTCGGCTACGAAACGCGCTCGTCCAGGATCGCCTTCATCTGCGCACCGCCGACGCCGTCGCTCATCAGCTCGTGCGTCTTCTGTTCGAGCACTTCGAGGGCGACGCGCTTAACCGCCCCGACGGCCGCCTGGAGGAACTGGCTGCCGTAGCTGACGCGCGCAACTCCCAGCTCCTCGAGCTCCTTGGCGCTGGGCACGCCCGGCCCGGCCAGAATGCTGACGGGCGCCGGAATCTCCTTCACGAGAGTGTGGATCGCGTCCCTGTCGCCCGTGCCGAAGAAGAATATCGAGTCGCCGCCGGCTTCAGCGTAGGCCTGCCCGCGGCGGACGCCTTCGGCGAGAGCTTCGGCGGGTTCGGCTCGCATGGCGATGAAGGCATCGCAGCGGGCGTTGAGCAGGAACTCGCTGCCGAGCTTCTTACGCTCGTCCATGAACGCCGCAATCTTCTCGAGCTGCTGATCGAGCGGTAGAAGGCCGCGCGTCGTCCCGGTGTGAGTGCCGTCCTCCATGTTCATACCAGCGACTCCAGCGGCGACGAACTGGCGCACCGTCTCGCGCACTTCGTCCGGACCGCCGAATCCGGCCTCGCCGTCTGCGTTCACCGGCACGCTCACAGCCGCGGCAACAAGCTTGTGCACCTGCACCGCCGTGTCCCGCCCGATGGCGAGGTCGGCGTAGCCCATCGCGTTGGCAAAGCCTGAGCTCGAGCCCTGGATCGCCGGGAAGCCCAGGTGCTGGAAGAGAAGCGCGCTGAGCACGTTGAACGCGCCGGGCAGGATGAGTATCTCGGGCGCTTGCAGCAGTTCGCGCAGGCGGCGGCTCTTGACGTTGGCGGCTTCGATCTGTTCGGGCGTTGGTTTGGTCATCGGGGCACCTCCGCACGCCAGACTAGCACGCGGGAGGCGCGAAACTATCCGGAAGTTGCAGCGTCAGGCGTCAGGCAGGACTTCCGCCGGGGCCGTGAGCGGGCTTCACGAGTGCGCTGCGTAACTCTTCATACTCTTGCCGCGTAATCTCACCGGAGGCGTAGCGCCGGCCAGCGATCTCCAACGGAGAGCCGGAGTGCTTGCCGGCGCTGGACGCCATCCGGACGCCCCAAACGAGGAGCGCGATGAGACCTCCCCAAAAGACGATCATCATGATGACCATCCAGACTGCCCACCAGCCGTTCATGTCCATCTGATCCCACATCATCTCTTTTTCTCCTTCGATATCACCATCATCGCCGGAATGGCCAGGCGTCACGCCTGCCAGACGGAGGGTAAACGGGGGGCCGTTTGGACTAGTGATGGGCGGCCGGCGTGACCTGCTCGCCGGCGCGTTCGCGCACCCACGGCGTGACCGTCGGCATCAGGATGATCATCGCGAGGACGAAGATCCAGCCGGCGCCGCCGAGGCGAGCAACCCAGCCATAGTCGCCGATAGTCGCCGCGGTGAAGAAAACGAGCGTTGCCAGCAACGAGCCTCCGGTGTACAGCACCGCGGCGATGCGTCCCGCGTTGGCGTGCGTGATCTTCATCGTGCGGCCTCCGCGAGCTGTGGTTCGGGTGCGCGTTGCGTTTGTGTTGTGGGCGGGCCGCGCTTGATCGGCGGGCGGTAGCCGCGCATGCGGAGCGTATTCATCGTTACGGAGAAGCTGCTCGTCGCCATGAGAAGCGCGGCGAGCTCCGGGCTCACGATCTGGTGGATGAGCGGGTACGCGATGCCGGCTGCCAGCGGAATCGTCGCAGCGTTGTAGCCGAACGCCCAGAACAGGTTCTGCCGCACCAGTCGCATCGTCTGGCGCGCGATCTGGATCTTAGCCACCACATCGAGAATATCGTCGCGGATTAGGATGACGCTGCCCGTCTCTTTCGCCACGTCGGTACCCGAGCCGATCGCCATCCCGACGTCCGCCTGGGCGAGTGCGGGCGCATCGTTCACGCCGTCCCCCACCATCGCAACAACGCCTCCCTCTTCTTGCAAGCGACGGACCTCCGCTGCCTTCCCGCCGGGCAGCACCTCCGCCAGCACGCGCGTGATGCCGACCTGCGCCGCGATCGCTTCCGCCGTCCGACGGTTGTCGCCGGACATCATCACGATTTCGAGGCCCATCTTCCGCAGCTCCCGCACCGCCTGCGCTGACGTCTCCTTCAGCGTGTCCGCCACGGCAACAACTCCAGCAAGGGCGCCGTCCACCGCCACGAACATCGCCGTCTTACCTTCGCTCTCCAGCCGTTCCGCCTCGCTGGCCAGCAACGCGATATCGATGCTTCGCTCGGCCATCAGCTTGCGGTTGCCGAGCAACACATCTCGCCCATCGATCTTCGCGACGACGCCCTGGCCCGGCACGGAGTCGAACGTTTGAGGATCGGGCGGATCCAAGCCGCGATCACTTGCGCCGCGCACGATCGCTTCGCCGAGCGGGTGCTCAGAGTGCTTCTCAGCAGCAGCGGCGAGGGCAAGCACATCGTCCACCGTAGAGACGTCCCGGCGAGACGTCTCGGAGGGGGGCGGAGGCGCGACGATCACGTCCGTCACCGACGGCTCGCCGCGCGTCAGAGTCCCCGTCTTGTCGAAGACGACGGTGTTCACTCGTGAGGACGACTCGACCGCATCGGCCCCTTTGAAGAGGATGCCGAATTCGGCGCCTTTGCCGGTGCCGGCCATCATCGCCGCGGGGGTCGCAAGACCAACCGCGCATGGACAGGAGATGATCAGGACGCTCACGGACACCAGCAGCGCGAAGCCGAACACCTCCAGCTCGCTCAGCTTGTACGGCGTGAGGATGAGGCGCGTGTCGGTCGTGAACCAGAGGCTGTACCCCGCGAAGAACCAGAACAGGAAGACGGTGAGAGCGAGAGCGTGTACGCCGAGGATGAAGTTTCCGGCGACGCGGTCCGCCAGCGCCTGGATCGGCGCCTTCGTTGTCTGCGCTTCCTCGACGAGCCGTATGATCTGCGCGAGCGCAGTGTCAGCACCGACACGCCGCGCCTCGAAGCGAAACGCGCCCATCTTGTTGATCGCGCCGGCGATCACTTCATCACCCACGCGCTTCTCGACGGGGAGGCTCTCGCCCGTCACCATCGATTCGTCGACGGAGGAATAGCCGTCGACGATGACGCCGTCAACGGGAATCGCATCGCCGGGCTTGATGACGACGATATCGCCGACCCGCACTTCGTCAGCGGGGATCTCCGTCTCGATGCCGTTGCGCAGCACGGTCGCGCGGCGAGGGCGCAGCTTCATCAGCTTGCGGATCGCCTCGGAGGTACGGCCGCGGGTGAGCGCCTCCAGGTAACGGCCAAGGACGATGAAGGCGATCAGCAGCGCCGCTGCTTCGTAGAAGGTGACGCGCTCGCCGCCGAAGCCGGCGTCCTGGAAGAACGTGTTGATGACAGCGATGCCGTACGCCGCGCCGATGCCGGTGGCGTAGAGCAGGTTCATATCGGTGACGCCGCGAATCAGGCCGTTCCACGAATGCACGAAGAACTGGCGCCCGGGCCCGAGGACTAGCGGCGTCGTCAGCGCGAAGAGCAGCGGCTTGTCGTCCGCCCAGCTCGGCATGAAGCTCGACAGCGGCGCGTAGCCGGAGAAGGTGCAGAGCATGACGATTGACGCCAGCGGCCAGGCGACGAGCATGTTGATCGCCTGCCGCCGCAACTCGGCCTGGCGGAGCTGGCGCTCGCGGTCGAGGCCGGCCTCGCCTTCGCCCTTGTCGTGCACCTCGTAGCCGAGGCTGCGGATCGTGTTCTTGATGTCGGCGGCGGAGGCAACTGAGTCGAGGTACTCGACGGTCACGGTGTCGGTCGCAAAATTGAACTGCACGTCTCGCACGCCCGAGAGCGCCTTGACCGCGGGCCCGATCACGTGCTCGCAGTGGCCCGGCGTCATGCCCAGTACGAGCAGTTCGATACGAGCGGCCGGTACGTCGTAGCCGATCTTCTCGATCTGGTCGCACATCGCCGGGACGTCGCAGAGCGCTGGGTCGTAGCTGACACCTGCCTTACCGGCGGCGAGGTTGACGGTAGCGCCGTGCACGCCGGGCATTCCGTGCAGCGCCTTCTCCACCTTGCGCACGCAGGCGGCGCAAGTCATGCCGGCGACGGGTATCGTCGCTTCTTTCAGGTGTTGGTCGTGCTTCGTCGCCATCAGCTTGCCTTGATGAGTACCGTCCCGGGTTGCTTCGTGTCGAGCGTCTCGACTCGCTCGAAACCGACATCGGAAAGCATCGCTCGCAGCCGAGCGGTCTTCTGCCTGGTATGGCCGTGACCGACCAGCGTGACGAGCCAACCCATCAGAGAACCGTCTGCGGAGAAGTCAACGATCACGAACCGCCCGCCCGGCTTGAGGACACGTCGCACTTCATGGAAGCCCTTCATCATCACTTCGGCTGGGAGGTGGTGCAGCATGTAGCCGCTCAGCACGAGATCGAAGCGTCCACTGTCGAACGGTAGGTGTTCAATGGGCGCGACCAGGAAATCTATAGTGAGGCCCTGCTTCTTTGCCTTGCTGCGTGCTATCTCGATCATGTCCGGCGAAGCGTCAATGGCGCTGACGTTGCCGGAGCCGGCGACCAGCGTGGCGGGCAACGTCTGAGCGCCTGTCCCGCAACCGACGTCGAGCACCTTGTCGCCCGGCTGAACACCGGCCGCCTCAACTATGGCCTTGTTCTGCTTCGCGCCCTGGCCGCAAGTCATGAGCCAGGAAGAGGCGTCGTAGAAGCGGGCGAACCAGCGGATCGTGCGGCCCTGCGTGACTGGAGCTTGGTGAGTCGATTTGGACATGGGATGATCTCGTTTGCTACTTGTTAGCCAGGGCGTAAAGGTCAACGAGCTCGGTGATGACCTGCTCTTCACGGCCGTCTCTCAGGCCTTCGATGACGCAGGTGTGGAGGTGGTTGTCCAGCATCAACGCCTCCATCTTCTCGATGGCGCGGCGTACAGCGTATGTCTGCTTGAGCACGTCGACACAGTACTGGTCGCTCTCCACCATTCGGCGGATGCCCTGCAGATGGCCTTCGATAAAGGCGAGTCGTTTGAGGGCTTCGGACTTCGATTCTGGTCTCATGCGCTGCTCCGTCTCTCCACCGGGGAGTTTGTTTGGCAGTTTCGGTGTTTCCGCTCATTACCCATACCCCCCCGGTGGGGGTCTACCCATAGTATGTGTACGCTCAGGGGACGTGTCAAGATGCCGGAACGGCCTCCGCGCGTACCCGCTCGGCAGCCGCCTGAATGAACTGCGCCGGCGCAGCCTCGAACTCGGAGCGGCAGCCGCGAGAGCAGAAGTAGTACGTGTGCCCTTCGTAAGCGAGCTGAACGGCGGCGTCCAGCGCCACTGCGTGACCGCAGACCGGATCGCGCACCATCTGGCCGATCTCCTTGAGCTTCCCGTCTTCGAGCCAGAGCACGCGATCGGCGATCTCCCGGATGCGCTGGTCATGGCTGACGACGATCACTGCCCGGTCGCCTGTCCGCGAGATCGAATGCAGCAGCTCCATGACGTCGCGGCCGTGCTTCGAATCGAGGTTTGCGGTGGGCTCGTCCGCGAGCAGCACCCGCGGCTCGTTGGCCAGGGCGCGCGCTATCGAGACGCGTTGCTTTTCGCCGCCCGAGAGGTCACGCGTGCGAGATCGCAGCTGCCGCGAGAGGCCTCGTTCCTCGAGCAGTTGGCGAGCGCGGTCTTTCGCCGCCCGACCGTGCTTGCCCGCCATGTTCAGGACGAGCTCCACGTTCTCGACGACGCTGAGACTCTCCCAGAGGTTGAACGTCTGGAAGACGAAGCCAACCTTCTGGCGCCTCACCGGCGCAAGCTCGCTCTCTGACAGTCGCGTGATGTCGACCCCATCCATGATGACGCTGCCGGACGTCGGCCGTAGCAAGCCTCCAAGGATCGTAAGTAGCGTGGTCTTGCCAGAGCCCGATGGGCCCATGATCAGAACCATCTCGCCCGCGGAGATAGTCAGGGCGACGTCGTCGACCGCGCGGACTTCCGTGGCGCCGGAGCCGAACACCTTGGTGAGGCCTGTTGCGCGGAGTATCTCTGTCATGACGCTAAGCCCTGAACACCATTGCAGGATCGATCCGCACGATCCGGCGCACGGGCAAGAAGGAAGCGACCACACCCATGATGACGGAGGCGGCAAGCACAGCAGCGAGGTCCGCAATCTGGAAGTCCGTCGCAAACTTTGGGACGGCCCTGGCGGCGATATCAGCCGTGACCAACGAGGCGATCAGGCCGACAACGAACCCGGCGCCGGTGAGCATCGCGGCCTGCGAGAGGACGATGCGGTAGAGGAACCCCGGCGAGGCGCCCACCGCCTTCATCACGCCGAAGTCGCGGCTGCGCTCGATTGTCGCGGTGTAGATTGTTAGACCGACCACAGCGGCGCCAACGACGAACCCGATCGCCACGAGGATGAGGATGATCGGGATGAACGTCTGGTCGATCATCTTGCGGACGGCGTGCGCGAACTCCTCTGCCGTGTAGACTTTCTGGCCGGTACTCTGCTCGATCGCCGCTTTGGCGGCGGCCGTGTCTGATCCAGGCGCGAGGACGACCATGCCATAAGTGACGACGTCCCCAACACCGAAGATGCGCTCGGCGTCCGCGAAGCTCACGAACGCGAATTCGCTGAAGACGTCGCCGCCGGGACTGCGGACGTCGGCGACCGTCAGATCAACTCCGTTAATCTGCACCGAGTCGCCTTTATCCAGGCCGCTCTGCCTGCTGAACGTAGTATCGATGACCACCTGCCCGGCCGACGGCAGGAACTGCCGGCGCAGTTCCGGTTCGAGCGGGAAGGAAAGCGGAATCTTCAAGGCCATCAGCCTCGCCTGCTCCTCGCCGCCGTTCACGGTGAAGGTCATTTGCCTCTGCAGGACGGGGACGACGGTTTCAACGCCGGGAACGTCCGCCGTCCGCTGCAGTTGCTCAGGTGTGAGGAGAGAGGCGGAGTGGAACGGATCGGAGGTGCCTTGCTGGACGACCCACAACTGGCCCGGCAGTTGTTCAAAGACGGCGCCGGTGCGGCTCCAGCCACGGTACAGGGCGACGACTATGAGGATGAGCAGGACGGCAAAAGCGACTCCCAGGACGGAGATCGCGAACCGCCCCTTCTCCACGAAGAGATTGCGTCTGGCTACCGGTACCACTCGATACTCCCAACGCGAGCATGCAGCCACGGCGGGGGCGTGAACACGTCCGTTTGGCCCTAACGCAACCAGCTATTCGGCAGGTTGAACGGAAGTACAGGTAGGAGGGGGCATGTAGCGTTCTCTAAGCTTGCCCTAACGCCACGTTAATCTTGGTACGCCAGACTGAGCCGCATGAAGAAGCTGCTGATCGCGACTCCCCTCACCCTCATCGCACTCGCAATCGCCGGCGGCGGCCTCTGGTGGTTTGTCATCCGCTCCGACGCCTCGCCGCTGGAGGACCCGAAGCCGATCCCCACCTCATTGCTCAACACGACGCCCGCCGTCACGGAGCCCGGGGCAACGGCGGCTCCAACGACCGAGGCCGGCGACGGCCAGACATGGGCGATCGACTCCGGCCAGTCCGAGGCGGATTACTACGTCGGTGAGACGCTGGCCTCCATCGGCGTGCCGTCCACCGCGAACGGCAAGACGAGCGACATCAGCGGCACGTTCTATCTCACGGCCGACGGGACGGCGCTAGACACCAGCCAGACGTCGTCCTTCACAGTCGACCTCACTTCATTGCAGAGCAACGAATCGCGCCGGGACAGCCGCGCACAATCGGCGCTGGAGACGAGCCAGTTCCCGACGACAACGTTCACCGCGACGAGCGTCTCCGGCCTCGACACGTCCGCGATCGCTGACGGCGCGAAGGTGACGTTCCAGCTGAACGGCACGTTCGAGCTGCACGGCGTGACGAAGGATGTGACGTGGACGGTAGAAGCGACGCGTCAGCAGAACGTGATCAGCGCGATCGCCAACCTGGACTTCAAGTTCGCGGACTACGACATCTCGCCGCCACAGATCGGCGGGTTCGTGTCAGTGCAGGACCACGGCACGCTGCAAGCGGTGATCATCGCGCAGTTGCAGTAACGCAAGCGATGGGTTGGCCTCAGCTCCCTAGCGTCCCGTCTGGTAGTGGATGCGGGGGTCCAGCCACGCGTAACTAACGTCAACTGCCAGATTGATGGTGATGTAGGTGGCGGCGAAAATCAGCACCAGCGCCTGTACGACTTGCAGATCGCGAGTTACGATTGAAAATACCAGGTAGCTGCCGATCCCATTCAGTCCAAACACGGACTCTACGAGCACCGTCCCGCCGAGCAGGCCGCCCGCCTCGAGGCCGATGATCGTCACGATCGGGATCATCGCGTTCTTCAGGGCGTGACGCCAGACAACGACGCGTTCGCGCAGGCCTTTCGAGTAGGCGGTGCGGATGTAATCGTTCCGCATAACCTCCAGCATGGAGGAGCGCGTGAGCCGCATGATGATCGCCGCGCTGCCGACTGAGAGAACGAGGGCGGGCGGAAGGAACGATTCCATATTCTGCAGAGGATGGCTGAACAGACCCGGCGCCGCTCCTGTCGCGAAGTTGGGCGGTGACCAGGAAAACCATTTTGCGCCGAAGATGATGATCAGGATCGCGCTGTAGAAGGATGGGACGGACTGAAACAGCACACTGATGAAGCGCACCACAGAATCGATAATCGTCCCGGGCCGCACTGCCGAGAGGACGCCGGCTGGCATCCCCAGGACGAGCGACAGGGATAACGCGAGGACGAGCAACTCCAGCGTCACCGGGTAGCGACGGTTGAGCTCGGTCGTAACCGGCAACTTGGTCAGATACGACGTACCCAGGTCACCCTTCGCAATCCCGGTCAGCCAGTCCGTGTACTGCTCGTAGATCGGCTTGTCGAGTGCGAGCTCGTGCCGGATGTCATGAAGCGTTTCGGGCGTGCAGCTGAAGCCGCAAAAGAAAATCGCAACGTCTCCCGGAATGATCCGAAAAGTGAGGAACGTGAGAAGCGTGATCGCAACGGCGATCAGCGGGATCAATAGCAGACGACGCAGGATGTACTCGCGCATCAGCCATCAAGCCGCCGTCCGCTCTCGCTGTGCATTCTGACTTCTACGTGACGGGACCGCACCGGAGGTGGAGCCCTGAGGGCGCTCCGCTACACTCCGGCGGGCGCGACGCGCTCGACGAAGACTTCCATTACGCCGCCGCAGATCTTGTCGTCGCCGTCGATCGGGTTCGTCAGGTCGACGAGGACGAGACGCGGGCGGCCGTCTTTGTGCGCAGCGAGCGCTTCTTCGAGCACCTCGGCCTCACCGCAGCCGCCGCCGATGGTGCCGCAGAACGATCCGTCGGCGCGGACGAGCATACGCGCGCCCGAGGTCCGCGGCGTGGAGCCGCGGGTCGTGGCCACCGTGGCGACGACGGCGGGTTGGCCCGCGGCCAGCGATTTTTCGAGCTCGCGGAAGACTTCGTCCATCGCAGTAATGGTATCATCCGCTATCGATGACACAGGAAGACGCACCGACCCGCCTGCCCACCCAGGAGACGAAGACCTTCGCCGACCTCGAACGCGAGTTCGTGAAGCGAGTCGCGCGCATCGTCTGGTGCTCGCTCGCCACGGTTGACCGCCAGGACCGGCCGCGCATTCGCATCGCGCATCCGATCTGGGAAGTCGTCGACGGCAAGCCGGTTGGTTACTGGTCGACGTTTCCGCGCTCTCTGAAAGCAAAGCACATCGCGCGCAACCCGAACGTTTCGCTCACGTACTGGGACCCCGTGCATGAGCAGATCTACGTCGACGCGAAGGCGGACTGGTTGGAGGCGCCGGAGGATAAGCAGCGCATCTGGGACCTGTACAAGAACACGCCGGAGCCGCTGGGATACGACCTCGCCGTGTGGGGCTTCTGGAAAGACGGTCCGCAGGGTAAGAACTTCGGCGTTCTGCGGTTGCAGCCAACGCGGGTCGAGCTTTTTTCCATCGGCGCGCTGATGTCGGGGCAGCCGCCGCTCGTCTGGAAGCCGCAATGACGAAGGACTTCGCCGAGCTGGAGCCGGAGTTCACGCGACGTGTAGCGCGCATCGTCTGGTGCACCGTCGCCACGATCGACCGCAAGGGCAACCCGCGCACGCGCATCCTGCACCCGATCTGGGAAGTCGTGGACGGCGCGCTCGTAGGCTACATCGCGACGGGGCGGCACTCACTCAAGGAGAAGCACATCGCGCGGAATCCGTACGTCTCGCTGTCGTACTGGGACCCCGCGCAGGAGCAGGTCTACGTCGACGCGAAAGCAGAGTGGGCGGACGCGCCGGAGGAACGGCAGCGCGTCTGGGATCTGTACAAGAACACGCCGCCGCCGCTCGGATACGACCCGGGCATGATCTGGCAAAGCGGTCCGCTGGCAGAGGACTTCGGAGTGCTGCGCCTGGAGCCGTGGCGGGTCGCGGTGTGGTCGCTGGATGCGCTCGCGAATCGGCAGCCGCCACAGGTCTGGCGGAGCTAAGCGACTTCGGACACGCGCTCTTCGGCGTCGCCCTGGGATGCACGCACGACCTTCGCGAATTCGGCCGCCGGCAGCGGGCGCGAGAAGAGATAGCCCTGGTATTCGTTGCACCCGCGCTCGCGCAGGAACTCGAGCTGCGCTTCGGTCTCGACACCTTCCGCGATGACGTTGAGGTTCAGGTTCTCCGCCATCGCGATGACGGTGGAGACGATCGTCGCATCGCTGGCGTCGTGCTCCAGGTCGCGGACGAATGAGCGGTCGATCTTGACGGCGTCGATTGGCAGGCGCTTGAGGTAGGTGAGCGAAGAGTAACCGGTGCCGAAGTCGTCAATCGTGATCTCGATGCCCATCTGGCCCAGTTGCCGCAGCATCGCGATCGCGTGGTCCACGTTCTTCATCGCCGCGCCCTCCGTGATCTCGAGCTGCAGGAGGTCGGGTGAGACGTCTGTCTCGCTGAGAATGTCGGCGACGCGCTGCACGAGGTCTTCCTGCTGGAGCTGACGAGCAGACAGGTTGACAGCGATGACTTCGACCGGCAGCCCCTCCTTCCGCCACGCGCGCAGTTGAAGACACGCCTCCCGCAGGACCGACTCGCCGATCTCAACGATCAGGCCCGTCTCCTCGGCCAGCGGGATGAACTCGTCCGGGGTGATGATGCCACGCTGCGGGTGGTTCCAGCGCAGTAGAGCCTCGGCGCCCGTGACCTGGCCCGTCTCAACGGAAACGATAGGCTGGTAGAAGAGCGTCAGCTCCTTGCGTTCGAGGGCGTGACGCAGGTCCTGCTCTACGGCGAGGCGCTCCATCATCTTGGCGTTCATGGAGGCGGTGTACAGCTGGTAGTTGTCGCGGCCGCGCTCTTTCGCGCGGTACATCGCGGTGTCGGCGTTGCGAAGAAGCGTCTCGCCATCGTCGCCGTCGGCCGGGAACGTCGTGATCCCGATGCTGCCCGTGGTGCGGAACTCGGTGCCGTTGATCGTCCGCGGCTGACGCAGGCTGTCGAGGATGCGCTGTGAGACGTCCGTGGCGTCTTCGGGCCCGGCGATTCCAG
>JBGPBZ010000031.1:0-21513 GCA_041481535.1 Dehalococcoidia bacterium
CTTCGTTCACCCCGTCGCTCTCGGCTGCGGCGTGCCTCTCTAGCCCGCCGACAGCGGAGACGTGCGACTGCGCCTCAGCGAGACCCATACGTTCGGCTCCGGCGTCGTCTTCCTCCGCTACGAGACCGTGCGCTAGGGCGAAATTCGCCTCGATTGCCCGCCGTTCCGGCCCGTCGATATACTGGCCTTAATCCATGACTCTCGAAGCAGAATCCGTATCCGCCATCGAGGACGCCGCCATGCGTGACCTTCAGGCCGCCTCTGACCTCGACGCGCTCGAGGCCTGGCGTCTCGCCTACCTCGGCCGCAAGGGCCGCCTGAGCCTTCTCCTGAGAACCGTCTCCCAACTTCCGATAGAGGAGCGCAAGACCATCGGCCGCGAGGGGAACGAGCTGAAGGGACGGCTGGAGGCGGCGCACGAGGCGCGGAAGGCGGAGCTCGAACAGAAGCACCTCACACACGTCATCGAGAGCGAGCGGATCGACGTTACGCTGCCCGGGCCTCCGCTCCCGCGCGGACGACTCCATCCCGTCACGCAAACGATGCGCGACATGCTCGCAGCGTTCGGGAGCATGGGGTTCCAGGTCGCTGAGGGGCCGGAGATCGAGTGGGACTACTACAACTTTGAGAAGCTGCGCATCCCGCAGGACCACCCCGCTCGCGACATGTGGGACACCCTCTGGATCGACTACGAGAAGGACGGCAAACGTCCGATGCTGCTGCGCACGCACACCTCCCCGAACCAGATCCGCGTCATGGAGCAGCGTGAGCCGCCGATCCGCATCGTCGTGCCGGGCAAGTGCTACCGCTTCGAGGCGACCGACGCCACGCACGAGTGGATGCTCACGCAAATCGAAGGCCTCGCTGTTGATGAAGGCATCTCGCTGACCGACCTGAAGGGGACGCTGGCCGAGTTCGCGCGGCGCATGTTCGGGCTCGACCGCAAGGTGCAGTTCCTCTGCTCGTATTTCCCGTTCGTCGAGCCGGGGATGCAGGTGAACATCGACTGCTTCATCTGCCGCGGCGAAGGCTGTCGCACCTGCAAGCGCACCGGCTGGATCGAGGTCCTCGGCGCGGGCATGGTGCACCCGGAGATCATCGCCGCGCAGGGCTACGACCCGGAACGCTACACGGGCTTCGCGTTCGGCGTCGGCGTCGAGCGCATCGCGCTGCTACGGCACGGCGTCGACGACATCCGCCACTTCTACCAGAACGACCTTCGTTTTCTGCGGCAGTTCTGAGGCGAGCTGATGCGCGTACCACTTCGCTGGCTGTCCGAATACGTTGACCTGACTATCGACGTCAAGGAGCTCGCGCGCCGCCTGACGGTCGCCGGCCTTGAAGTCGCAGACATCATCACGGCGGGCGACTGGTCAGCGATCAGCGTTGGGTACGTCGAAAAGATCGAGCCGCATCCAAACGCCGACCGGCTCGTGCTGGCGACAGTGGCCGCCGGAGATGGCGAGCACCGCGTCGTCTGCGGCGCGCCGAACGTCCGCGCGGGCCAGAAGATCGCGTACGCAAGCATCGCCGCGAAGCTGATTGACGGGCACACCGGGGAGCCAACGTTGCTCAAGGCCGCGAAGATCCGTGGAGTCGAGTCGCAAGGGATGATCTGTTCTGAGAAGGAGCTCGGCATCTCGGGCGAGCACACCGGCATCCTCGTCCTGCCGGACGACGCGAAGGTTGGCACGCCCCTTTCAGAGGTCATCGGCGACACGATCCTCGACATCGAAACGACGCCGAACCGCCCTGACTGGCTCTCCGTTCTCGGCATCGCGCGGGAAGTGGCGGCGGTGACCGGCCAGGCCTGGCGCGACCCGCCCATCGACTATCCGGAGAGCGCAAAGCCGGCGAAGGACATGATCGCCGTCGAGATCGCAGATCCCGACCTCTGTCCGCGCTACGTCGCCGCCGTTATCGAGAACGTCACGGTCGGGGAGTCGCCGCAGTGGATGAAGGACCGCCTGATCGCGGTCGGTATGAGGCCGATCAACAACGTCGTCGATATCACTAACTACGTCATGCTTGAGATGGGACAACCGCTGCACGCGTTCGATTACACGAAGGTGCGGGGGAGGAAGATCATCGTCCGCCGCGCGCTCGGCGGCGAACGCATCCGTCTTCTCGCCGAAGACGAAGACCGCGCGCTCGGCGACGAAATGCTAGTCATCGCAGACGGGGAGGGCGCCACGGCCGTCGCGGGTGTGATGGGCGGCGGCGATAGCGAGGTCACCGACGCGACGCGCACGATCCTGCTCGAGTCGGCGAACTTCAAAGGGACGAGCATCCGCCGCACGAGCCAGGCGCTCAAGCTGCGCACCGACGCCTCCACTCGCTTTGAGAAGGGCCTATCGTCGCAGCTACCACCGGTCGCTGCGGCGCGGGCCGTCAAGCTGATGGTCGAGCTATGCGGCGGGAAAGCGGCGCAGGGCGTAGTCGATGCGTTCCCCGGAGCGACGAAGGAAGGTCGCGTCACCCTGACGTTGGACCGGCTCGCCCGCGTGCTCGGGCTCGATGTGCCGCAGGCGCAGGTGAAGAAGATCCTCGGTTCGCTGGGGTTTGGCGTGCGCTGGATGCCGCCGGACCGCTTCATCGTTCGCCCGCCGTACTGGCGCACAGATGTGACCATTGCGGACGACGTGATCGAAGAGATCGCGCGCATCATCGGTTACGACGAGCTGCCTACGACGCAGCTCGGTGGGCGTATTCCCGTCTGGGTACCGCAACCGCTGCCTGCCCTGCGCGAACGCGTGAGCGACATTCTGGTCGCTGCGGGCATGCAGCAGATCATCACGTACTCGATGACGGACATCGAGACGCTCTCGAAGGTGCTGCCGCGCGAAGAGCTGGCGATTAACCGCCCGCTGAAGCTCGCCAACCCCCTCAGCCGTCAATACGAGTTCGCGCGCACGACTCTGCGGCACGCGCTGCTGGAGACGCTGGCCGCGAACGAGCGCGGGAGCGGCGAGCTGATCGCGCTCTTCGAGACGGCCCGCACGTACCAACCGCGCGAGGCCGACCTGCCTCACGAGGTCGAATCGCTGTGCGGCGTCGTCTCAGGCCGCGCGCTGGACCGCTGGGGTCTGCCGCGCGGAGAACCCGCTGGCTTCTTCGACGCGAAGGCGCGCCTCGAGCACCTGCTCGACACCCTGCACGTATCCTCGACGTTCCGGGAGACGCACGACTTCGCGTACCTGCCGGGCCGGACCGCGGAGATCGTTACCGGCGACACGCCCGTCGGCCTCGTCGGTGAAGTGCACCCCCGCGTCGCGGCGGAGTTCGGCATCAACGCACCGGTCGCGATGTTCGAAGTAGACCTGGAAGCGCTGCTGCCGCACGTCGCAGAAGTGGTGCATTACGAAGCGGTGTCGCCGTACCCGCCCGTTGAAGAAGACCTCGCCGTGATCGTGCCTGAAGACGTGACGGCGACCCGCGTGGTCGAACTCATTCGTGCGTTTCCGCTGGTGAAGTCGGTACGCGTGTTCGACGTGTACACGGGCGATCCGATCCCGGCCGGCAAGAAGTCGCTGGCCTTCGCGATCACCTACCAGTCAGACAAAGAGACGCTGACGGACGCAGACGTCGCGAAGCAGCGAGGGCGGATCATCGAGCGCTTGCGTAGGGAACTCGGCGCGGAGCCGCGAGCTTAGCGCGCCCGTTCGCCGTAGTCGCCCCAGGGCGCGTCGCGCCTTCGTACCGCATCGCGGAAGCCGCCCTTCATCGCTTCGTCGCGCCAGGCGATGCCCTCCGGCGTGTGACGCGCGATGCCATCGAACACCGTTCCGAGGATCTGCGTCGTGCGCAGGCCCATGTTCTCGTACGCCTGGTTGACAAGCAGCTTGCTCATCACGAGCTGGTTAAGCGGCGTCGTCGCCAGTTTGCGAGCGACGTCGTCGACCAGCGCCGTCAGTTCATCGGCGGGCGCAGATCCTGAGGACAGCCCGAGCCGCACGGCATCCGTTCCGCTCAGCGACTGGCCGGTGAGCATCAGCCGCTTCGCCGTCTCTAGGCCCAGGCGGTAGATCCACATGACCGTTGTCGGTTCACCCCAGATGCGCGCCGGCGGGTAGCCTATCTGCGCGTCGTCGGCCATGTAAATGAGGTCGCTGCAGAGCGCCATATCCGTGCCGCCGCCGACGCACCAGCCGTGCACCTGCGCGATCACCGGCTTCGGCGACTCCCAGAGCGACATGAAGGCGCGTACGTTCCGCGACATGCCGAGGTAGTCTCGCACCGGATCCCAGTTGCCGGACATCGCGCGCTGGGTCGCGTCCTCCGCCTTCGTCCCCCAATCGAGGTCGTATCCGGCGCAGAACGCCCGCCCGGCGCCGCTCAGGATGATCACGCGCACGGTGCCGTCATCGTTCGCCGCGGCCACAGCGCGGCGCAGGTCGTCCGTAAGCGTGGCGTTGATCGCGTTCAGGCGTTCCGGGCGGTTCAGCGTGATCCGCGCAATGCCGTCCGCCGCCGAGTAGAGCATCGTTTCGAAGTCAGGCATCTCAGAACCCCCATCGGTAAGCGTAGATGACGTAGAGGGTGCCCATCATGAACGTGGAGAACGTGAGCAGAGCCTGATGGAGTTCGAGGTTGCGGCCGAGGCGCGCGAGGACGAAGTACATGGGAAAGATGGTGAGAATGTAGCGCGGCAGGCTGATCTGGAACGACACGGAGAGAAACATGAGCAGCGATAGCCAGCCGAAGACCTGGTACGACGGCCGCAGCCAGCGCACGCCGATCAAAAGCAGGAGTGCGGTAACGGCTGTTGCCGCGAGACGCATCTCGTAGATCGAGCTGCGGAGGAAGCCGGGCGGCGTTTGCGTCACCCATTCCCACGCTTCCTTTATGCTGTCCCACGGCCAGATTCGGTGGTGGAACCAGTTCTTCTGTTCGTAGTCGACGAACGCAAAGTAGTCGTTCTGGTAGTAGTGGTTGAGCCACAGGAAAAACAGGAAACCGAGTGGTGCCAGGAGAAACGCCGCGATCTGTTTGCGCTCGATATCCTGGGGGCGCCAGTTCTTCTGATGTAGGGCTTCGACCATGAGCGCCGGAACGAGGATGACACCCGATAGGCGTGACGCCGTACAGAACGCACCCAGGACGCCTGCTAAGACCCAGTTGCCCTTTCTCGCGGAGTAGAACGAGCCGAGCAGGAGCGCCATGAACAACGCCTCGGTGTATGGCATCGCGAGGAAGTAGGCGGTGGGGAAGACGAAGAAGTACCAGAGCGAGCGGCTGGCCTCAGCGTCGTCGCCACCGTCCACGCGGACAATCGCCTGGATGAAGTAGCCGGCGGCGACGGAGGCGAGCGCGGATACGAGCAACCCGGCGAGGAGGAAGCTGGGGATGATGAACCCGACGAGGCGGACGGTATAGGGGTAGAGCGGAGGATAGACGATGAGCTCCTGGAGCTCACCGCTGGACCGGTAGCCGTCGGCATAGATGCGAATGAACTGCGTCGCGTCCCAGCGCTGGAGCATCTCGTGCATGGTGTCGCCGAAGCCCTGGCCCTCGCGCCCGACGATGATGTACATCGTCAGCCAGGCGGTGACGAAGATCGCGACTCGCACGGCGAACGCCAGCGCAGTCGAGCGGAAGATAAATCGCCGCGTTTCGGTTCCGACGCAGAACCGCTTGACGGCCTCCCACATCTCGGGAAGGGTGATCGACGACGACCTTTGAGCGGGTGCGTCCATTTGTCTAAGTTTAGACGATTGATGCTGGCTGAGGCTTCCAGCCCAAGGTGCGCGGCTATACTTCCCGCATGCACCTCAAGCAGCTACATCCCTGGGACATCTCGCCGTCCAGAGCGATTGCGCTCCAGAAGGAGCTGGCGGGCCGGGTCAAGATCGGGGGCAAGGTAGGCGGCGTACGTTTGGTAGCAGGCGCGGATGTCGCGTTTCCCGGTCGGACGCGCGGCTGGGCGGGCGGCCTCGCACGGGCTGCCGTTGTGCTGATGTCGTATCCAGAGCTCACGCTGGTCGAGCAGCACGTCATCGAAACGCCGGTTGCGTTTCCTTATGTGCCCGGCCTGCTGTCGTTTCGCGAGATTCCGGCGCTCGCGATCGCCTTCGAGCGATTGGCAGCGACGCCGGACCTGCTGCTCGCCGACGGGCAGGGGATCGCCCACCCACGGCGGTTCGGCTTCGCCTCGCACCTCGGACTGCTCGCCGGCCTGCCGACGATCGGTTGTGCAAAGTCGCGCCTGTGCGGCGAGGCGTCAGAACCCGGTTTGCAGCGGGGATCGATGACGGACCTCATCGACAAAGGCGAGCGCGTCGGGCTCCTGGTGCGGACGAAGACCGGCGTGAAGCCGATGTACGTCTCCGTTGGCCACATGATTAGCCTCGACGCGGCGGTCGAATGGACACTGCGACTCGCGCCGACTCATCGCCTGCCGGAGCCCCTACGCCTCGCCGATCGTCTGTCGAAGGCGCTGCCCATTCGCTAGACGGGTGGGGCATACTATGACAGTCCGCTGTGATCACTAGCTCGTAGCTCCTCACGCTCTATACTGAAAGGAGCGGAGTACCGATGCAGGAATCACGACCGACGATCACCGAACTCACAGCCCGCATCGACCACGTCCTCCGCCGGCTTTGACATCCCGCGCCTCGAAGCAGAGATAACGCACCTCGAAGAACAGTCCGCACAGCCGGACTTCTGGAACGACTCCCAGGCCGCGCAGAAGACGATGCGCCGCCTCTCCGAAATCCGCGAGCAGGTGACCACCTGGCGCAACACCCAGGCGCGTGCCCGCGAAATGACCGAACTTCTCGATCTCGCGGAGTCGGAGAACGACGCTGACCTCGCCCAGGCCGTGGCGAACGACGTCCAGCAGCTGGCCACTCAGCTCGAAGACATGGAGCTGGAGCTGGCGCTCTCGGGCGAGTACGACCGTCGCGACGCGATTCTGGCGATTCACGCCGGCGCTGGCGGTACAGACGCGCAGGATTGGGCTGAGCTGCTCTTCCGCATGTACCTGCGCTGGGCGGACAAGCACAAATACGAGACGAATGTGCTCGACATAATGCCAGGAGAGGAAGCCGGGATAAAGAGCGCCACGTTGGAGATTCGCGGGAAGAACGCCTACGGCTACCTCCGCGGCGAGCGGGGAGTGCACCGCCTCGTACGCCTCTCGCCGTACGACGCTTCGCACGCCCGGCACACATCGTTCGCGCTGACGGAAGTGATGCCAGAGTCGGAAGGGGAGGCGGAAGTGCACCTGAACCCTGACGACCTCCGTATCGACGTCTTTCGCGCGAGCGGGCACGGCGGCCAGAACGTACAGAAGAACTCCACGGCGGTCCGCATTACGCACATCCCGACGGGCATCGTCGTCGTCTGTCAGAACGAACGCTCGCAAGGCCGCAACCGTGAGTCGGCGATGAAGGTTCTGGAAGCGCGGCTCCTGGAGAGGGAGCTCGCCAGGCACGCGGAGGAGCAGGCGAAGATCAAGGGCGCCCACATCTCCGCCGGTTGGGGCAACCAGATCCGGTCCTACGTACTACATCCGTACAAGATGGTGAAGGATCTTCGCACGCAGTACGAGACAAGCGACGCCGAAGGTGTCCTTGACGGCGACCTGGATGGACTTCTCCGCGCATACCAGAAGGCAACGATTGGTGATTAGCGCCAGGATTTCTGTACTGGGCGTGTTGTCCGCGCTTCTCCTCACGCTCTTCGCGTTCGCGCCCTCGCCCGTAGCCGCGGCGGGACCGACAGTGACCGACGGTGGCGAACAGGACAACTTCCCGGACGGGATGTCGTTCAGCGTACACGCGCAGGGCGACTCGCAGATCACGGAGATCCGGCTGCTGTACAAGATCCTGCCCGACGGCACGTCGGCGATCGCGCGTCCGCACTTCACGCCGGGCGCCACCGTCGACGCGAGCCTCGAACTTGCGGGCAGTGCCTTCTACCTGCCGCCGGGGACGGTGATCGATTACCAGTGGGAGGTCACCGACGCCGCCGGCGCGAAGACGACGACGGACCAGCAGAGCTTCTTCTACGACGACGTTCGCTTCCAGTGGCAGAAAGTCGACGGCGACGGAATGACGATCTACTACTACTCCGGCTCGCAAGACAACGCGAGCAACATGCACGCCGTCGCGCAGCAGGCGATCGCTGACGCAGAGGCCCTGCTGGGGGCAACCGTCCCCTTCGACGTGCAGGTTTGGGTCTACGACTCCACGGACGACATGCGGCCGGCCCTGCAGCCCACGAGCCCTGGATTCGATTCGCAGATCATTACAGAGGGCGTGAAGGTGGCGAGCAACACCGTGCTCGTGCTCGGGAACGTCTCGTTTGACACGCTGCGCCACGAGCTGACGCACGTCGTGACCGGGCAGGCCGGGGACAGCGCCCTCGGCCACCTGCCAGTCTGGCTCGACGAGGGAACGGCGGTACACGGGCAGCAGGACCAGGGCGGTTACAAGGACGCGATCGACCAGGCGATCGAGCGCGGGAACGTTCTCTCCGTGCGGGAGATCACGTCGTACCCCGGCGACGCATCGAAGATCAACCTGTTCTACGGCGAAGCCTGGAGCATCGTCTCGTACCTGGCCGACACGTACGGCGACGCGAAGTTTGCGGAGCTCTTCGCGGACATCAAGGCAGGGAAGGGCGACGACAAGTCGTTCGAAGCCGTCTACGGCTTCGACCAGGACGGGCTAGACAACAAGTGGCGCGAGGCGAACGGACTCCCAGCGCGCCAAACGCCCGGCCCAACGACCGCAGCGCCCAGCCGCACCACTGTGCCAACGCTCGCGCCTGTGCAGTCGAGGAGTGACAGCGGTACGAGTACGACCACGATCATCGCCATCGTCGCCGCGGTTATCGTGCTGGCAGGAGTGGTGGGCGCCGGCGGCGTCACTCTCGCCCGCAAGCTGTAACGCTAGGAGAGAAGCGCGTACGCGATCACAGCGAAGATGATCGCGTTGATGCCTAGAAGCAGCCAGAGTTCCAGTCGGTTGCCGCGCATCGCGACCATCAGTTTCGTCTTGCGGATGCGTGTCGGGCCGGTGTAGATCGTCTCGAAGGCGTCCTCACCCCCGGCGGAACGGTGGCCGTAGTTCGCTATCTCCTGCGGATCTTCTTTTTCTAGTCCCATCGCGTCGCCAGTGTATTCCTGTCGGTCAAGTCCGGTTGCGCATCGCGCGCTGAATGCTGCGCTCCGCCTCCCGCTTGGCGATCGCTTCTCGCTTGTCGTACTTCTTCTTGCCGCGCGCCAGCCCGATCTCGAGCTTAGCCTTTCCGTTCTTCAGGTAAAGACGCAGCGGGATGATCGTCGCGCCGCCGGTGATGGCGTCGCGTTCGAGCTCGCGGATCTGGCGCTTGTGCAGGAGCAGGCGGCGGGTACGCGTCGGCTCGTGGTTCATGCGGCTGGCGGGCGCGTACTGCGCGATGTGCGCGCCGATCAGCCACATCTCCCCGTGCTCCGGCCGGACGTACGCCTCGCGGATGCTGACGTGGCCCTCGCGGATCGACTTGATCTCACTTCCGGTCAGGGAGAGACCGGCTTCCACCGTCCGCAGAATGTGGTAATCGAAGCTCGCTCTTCGGTTAGTGCTGACCGTCTTCTCACCAGCGCTCATAGGGCAGGGAAGCGCTTTACATAACCCTTACGGGCTGGATGTTGTAGGCACTGGTGTTGGCGTGGCGGCCGGCGTCGCCGGGGGAGTGAAGGGTGTCCCATCGATCTCAGAGCGTAGCAGGTCTATGGCCGTGTACATCTGCGGCCCCGGCAGGCCCTGGATTTCTTCCTTCGTCGGATCGAGCTTAATGTCCGGCGTCAGGCCAACGCCTTCGATGAGAGTACCGTTGGGGGTAAGCCAGCGCGCGATGGTGACGTAAAGTGCGCCACCGTTTGAGAGCTGACGGAGATGGTTGACAGAACCCTTACCGAACGTTTGCTGTCCGATGAGCTTGGCGCGGCCGCGGTCCTGCAGCGCACCGGACAGAACTTCCGAGCCGCTGGCAGAGTTCTTGTTGACCAGAATCACTATCGGGATGTTGAGGTCGACGCCGGGCTGCGCGTCGTATTCGGTCCGGTTGCCATCGCGGTCCACGGACGTGAGCACCGTGCCGCCGTCCAGGAACATGTCCGCGACTTTGACCGTGGCGTCGAGGCCGCCGCCGGGATTGTTGCGCAGGTCCAGGATCAGGCCCTTGTAGGCCTTGTCTTTGACGTTCTGAATCGCGGTCTTAAGGTCTGGGACGGTCTGGTCCGTGAACTGCTGGATCTGGATGTACGCCAGGTCCGGAACCACAGCACCGCTCGCATCGCGGACATCATCCGAGAAGACTGTGGGCACCGCCACCGTGGCTCGGACGACGGTGATGTCTGCGTGCGTGCCATCTGGGTGGCGCACACCGATTGTGACCGGCGTCCCGGCCGGCCCGCGGATCGCGTGGACGGCGTCCACGGTCGACCAGTTCTGGGTCGACTTTCCGTCGACCGTCAGGATTGCGTCGCCTGGCAAAACGCCGGCCTGCTCCGCCGGAGATCCGCGGAACGGCGCCGTGATGATGATCTCGTGCGACGTCGGGTCCTGGTCGACGTTCGCGCCGATGCCATCGAACGTGCCGGAAATCAGGTCCACGCCGTTCTGGTACGCCTCCGGGGTTATGTAGACGGTATGTGAGTCGTTGAGCGCGGCGATGGCGCCGTCTATCGCGCCTTTCTGAAGGACATCTGGCTTCACGTTGTCCGGAAGCACGAAGTCCTGCTGTAGGACGTCCTGGATCTCGTTCAGGATGGCGTATTCGCCGCTGCCGGAGGTGGAAGCCTGGGAGCCGGAGTTGTCGTTTATCGCGTAGCCGGCCACGCCCGCGAGGGACACCGCGGTTATGAAAACGAGCCCCAGGAGGCTCCACTTAAGGGTATTCCACATCACACATCACCTCGCGCCGTAGCATTTACATAAGGCGGCATACTAGAGCCATATCGACAAAGAAATCCGGAAGGGGAATGATCGAAGGAATCGGGCCGCTGGGCCCCGCAGAACACGCACTTCAGTCTAGCATCGGTTCAGAACGGTAAGCAATTTGATTTCGCACGAATTCCGCCGTGTTATCGGTGATACGACGCACGGCTCCCGGTGGTTCGGCTGCTCAGCCACGTCCAGCCGGAATCCCTATCTGGCGCGTACATAACATATATAGTGCGAACACATGAAGCGGAGTCAAGAATTGCCCCCTCCTGGGGCCGGCCGTATCCTCAAGGCCTATGTCCCACCGGATTTCGATTGAGCGAAACACGCTGCGCTTTGCCGCCGCGCACATGGCGACGTTCGGCGGTGAAACGGAGCCGCTGCACGGCCACAACTACGAAGTGATCGTGCAGATTGACGGCGCCCTATCGGTCGACTCGTGGGTAATTGACTTCGGCGAGGCGAAGCGGCTGGTCCGGGCGATCTGCCAGGAGCTGGACCACAAGCTGCTCCTCGCGGCTCTCAGCGCCTCGATGCGGATTGAGGATGGGCATGGCGTAGTAACTGTCCAGACGAGCGCCGACAAGCGTTATGTCATCCCACAGACGGACGTCGCGCTGCTTGAGATCGACAACACGACCGCTGAACGTCTCGCCGAGTGGTTCGCCGGCCGGATCGCCGCGGCGCTGGCGGATGCCGGGGCTTCCAACGTGACGGCGATAACGGTGGGGATCGAGGAAATGCCGGGGCAGGCCGGGTGGTTCACGCTCGAGGCGTGAGCCGTGGCGATGCTTGGCGCGAGGCTGGAAAGCCTCGGCTACGCTGGCACGGGTCGTAGTCTGTATTTGCACGACGGAAATCACGTCGGTTGACACACCCCGGAAAAGCCATAAGATATGTCTTTGCCATAACCTGGTCGACGTCGAAGCGTCCCACCGGGGGGAAGGGGCCATGCAAATCGACTGGCAGCGCGCGATCAACGATATCCTGGCGAAGAAGCTTTCCTGCCCGCGCTGTGGCTCCATGACCGACGACGTACTCGTCGGATACCTGCGCCTGCCGGAGGCCGCGGCCTGGGCGCCCCTCTGCGAAGGCTGCACTAAGAAGGAGAACTGCGACGCCCGCAAGTTCGTCCTGCTCTGCGAGGACTGCGCGACCGGTCTCCGCCTGCGCGGCCGCCGCGTCGACGAAGAAGGGTTCATGACCGCGCTCCTTGATGAGGTCCGCCGAAATCTCGAGGAGACGCTGGATTACCTCGCGGACTTCTGGCGCGAAGATCTCGACATAGAGCCGGACGAGATGGAGAAGCGCCTCGACGAAGTCGACCCCGATCTGTTTGACGAGGAGAACAACTGGCGCCGCTACCTCGAAGAACAGTACTTGAAGATCCACGCCTGGTTCCGCGAGCGCAAGCTGGCCGTCCCCAACCCCGGCTGGCGCTCCGAGTACGTCGAAGACATCGTCGCCCTGAGCTACCCGACGCTCCTGGGCGACTAAAGCCGCATCGCAAAGCCCGCCCACGCATTTCGCGGGCGGCGAAGGAGGAGGAGCCATGACAACGGAAACCCAGATCGATCCCCAGAAGGCAGAGGCGTTCGCCGGCCAGATGATCGGCCTGCTGAACAACTCGATGCTTGCGGTATTGACAAGCGTCGGTCACCGCACGGAGCTGTTCGACAAGATGGCGACGATGGCACCGGCGACGAGCGACGAGATCGCGAAGCAGGCCGGCCTCAACGAGCGCTACGTCCGTGAGTGGCTGGGTGCGATGGTCACCGGCCGCATGATCGACTACGACGCTGCGAACCGTACGTACCGCCTGCCGCCCGAGCACGCGGCGTTCCTCACACGCGCAGCCGGTCCCAACAATCTGGCGACGATGACGCAGTTCCTCTCCCTCTGTGGTTCTGTGGAGGACGGGATTGTCGACTCGTTCCGCAAGGGCGGCGGCGTGCCTTACTCGCAGTTCGGAAAGTTCCAGGAGTTGATGGCGGAAGAGAGCGCAGGCGTCGTCGATGCCACGCTGCTCGCTTCCACGCTTCCGCTGACCGGCATGGTCGATCGTCTGAAGTCTGGCATCGACGTACTCGACATAGGCTGCGGGCAGGGCCATGCGATCAACACGATGGCACGAGAGTTCCCGAACAGCCGCTTCACCGGCTACGACTTCTCTGAGGAAGGTGTGGGGATGGGACAAAAGGAAGCGAAGAGCTGGGGCCTCAGCAACGCGAAGTTTGCCGCGCAGGATGCCGCTAAGGTGAAGGACAAGGCCGCATTCGACCTGATCACTGCCTTCGATTCGATTCACGACCAGGCTCATCCCGCGCAGGTCCTGAAGGGCATCTCCGACGCGCTGCGCCCCGGCGGCGTCTTCTTGATGGTGGATATCGCCGGCTCCAGCAACCTCGAAGAGAACATGGAGCACCCGATGGCGCCGATGCTCTACAGCATCTCCACCCTCCACTGCATGACCGTGTCGCTGGCGCTC
Source organism: Dehalococcoidia bacterium (assembly GCA_041481535.1). Classification (GTDB taxonomy): domain Bacteria; phylum Chloroflexota; class Dehalococcoidia; order SM23-28-2; family RBG-16-64-32; genus DATKKM01. The sequence goes on from JBGPBZ010000031.1 coordinate 13,423, forward strand.
AACGGCGACGGGCTCGGCACTATGTGGGGCGAGCAGCTGGCGCGGAAGATGCTGGCCGACGCCGGCTTCAGGAACGTCGACATCAAGCGCGTGGAGGGCGATATCCTGAACGCCTACTACATCGCGAAGAAGGACTGATCTTCGCATTAGACGCGGAGAATTGGCGCGGCTTGGACTAACGCTGGCGGCCACGACGCTGATCGTGGCCGCCTTCGGTTGTGGCGGCAGCTCCAGCGAACCGCAGCCAGAGGTGATCGGTACGGTCAAGGCCACAGCCAGCCCAACCCCGACGCCGGCCCCGACGGCACAGCCCGCCACGGCTACAGTCTCTGCCGCCCGCAGCGCGACGTCGACGCCAACACCGACGCCGACGCCGACACCGAGCGGCTCCCCCTCACCGCTGAACCGCGCCCCGGCCTTCCCGCAGACGCAGTTCAAGAGCGTCCAGACGGCGTATACGAAGGACGCTCACGATAAGATCACCGGAGCCGTCTCGACCCTGGTCGCTCCGGCTGCGACAGACTTGGACGATGATCAGCTGACGTACTCGTGGTCAGTCACGACGGGCACGATCACAAACGTCGGGCTCACCGGCACGTGGGTCCGAGCGATCGCTGACGACCAGGAAGCGCCCGGAAAGGTCACTGTGACAGCCTCAGACGGCCGTGGCGGCGTGGCCAGCTTCGTGGCGGACTTCCAGTAGTCCCCTCCAGACGCGGCGCTGTATAATCTCGCCACTGCTGGAAGGAGACTCGCATGACGCTGTTCCATAGCCCCTGGTTTACGCTCGAGCCGTACCCGGAGATCCCGCTGACGGACCTGCTCGCCCCAACCGTCGAGCGGAACCGCTTCCGCCCCGCCTTCATCAACTACGACGGCACGTCCCACACCTTCGGCGAGATGTGGGAAGGCTCCCGGCGTTTGGGCCGCTTCCTGCAGGACAACGGCATCAAGAAGGGCGATCGCGTCGCGATCTTCTCGGCCAACTGCCCGGAGTACTTCCTGGCGTTCTACGGCACGCTCTTCGCCGGCGGCGTCGTGACCACGCTAAATCCTCTCTACAAGGAGCGAGAGCTTCTGCACCAGCTCGAGAACTGCTCAGCAACGGCGATCTTCTGCATGGAAGCCCTCTCCCCGATGGCTCAGCAGGTCCGGGAGCACGTCCCCAGCCTCAAGCACGTCTTCAACATCGAGGACGCCTGGAAGCTCGCCGGTGAAGCGCCAGACGACCCGAAGCCGATCAAGTGGGACGCGAAGAAAGACCTCGCTGCCCTCCCCTACTCCTCGGGCACCACCGGTGGGCCTAAGGGAGTTATGTTGAGCCACTACAACCTCGTTTCCAACGTGCGCCAGACGCTGGCCAGCGGTATGACCAGCGGTTACTCCGTCTACCTCGACTTCCTGCCGTTCTATCACATCTACGGGATGATCGTGCTGATGGCGTGCGGGTTCGCGGCCGGCGTCCCGCAAGTCGTCATGCCGCGCTTCGACCCGGCGCTCTGCCTGGATCTCATCCAGAAGCACAAGGTGACAAACCTCTTCGCCGTGCCTCCGGCGTTGCTTGCTCTCGCCAACTTCCCCGACACGAAGAAGTACGACACTTCGAGCCTCTTCATGATCATGAGCGGCGCTGCCCCGTTGCCGCAGGAGGTCGCGCGCGCGTCGGCTAAGGCGCTCGACACGATCGTCCTCCAGGGCTACGGCATGACCGAGACGTCGCCGGTCATCAACGTGAACCCCGTCACGCGCATCAAGGACGCGACGGTCGGCCCTCCCCTGCCCGACACAGTGCAAAAGGTCGTCTCACTGGACGATGGCACGGAGCTTGCCGCCGGCGAGATCGGTGAGCTGCTGACTTTCGGTCCTCAGGTGATGCAGGGCTACTGGAACAACGCCGACTCCACGGCGGAGACGCTCGTCGGCGATGGGTACATCCGCACGGGTGATATCGTCTCCGTGGATGAGGAAGGTTATGTCACCATCCTTGACCGCAAGAAAGAGATGATCAAGTACAAGGGCTACCAGATTGCCCCGGCCGAGCTCGAAGCCCTCCTGATCGAGCACCCGGCTGTGATGGACTCCGCCGTGATCCCCAAGCGCGACGCTGAGTCCGGCGAAGTGCCGAAGGCGTTCGTTCTCGTACACAAGGGCCAGAGCGTGACGGTCGAAGAGTTGATGCAGTTCGTGGCCGAGCGCGTCGCGCCCTACAAGAAGATCCGCGATATCGAGTTTGTCGACTCGATCCCGAAGACGCCTTCCGGCAAGATCCTGCGCCGTGAGCTGATCGAGCAGGAGCGCGCGAAGACGGCACCGAAGGCGTAAGCAGCCGCCCGCTCAGCCCGCCGAGCTCGTGCCGTCATGTCCGTCACCATCGTCTACGAGACGCACTCCACTTCGACCGACAACGAAGCCGGCATCGCGAGCGGCTGGCTGCCCGGCGAGCTCTCGCCGCGCGGCCGTGAGCAGGCAGTAGAGCTCGGAAAGCGTCGGCGCAACGACGGGATCGACATCGTGTTCTCGTCTGACCTGCGGCGCGCGGTGGAGACTGCGGAGATTGCCTTCGCTGGCAAGCAGATCCCGCTGCGCCAGGACGCGCGTCTCCGCGAGTGCAACTATGGCGAGCTGAACGGCGCGCCGACCGAGCGTGTTCATGCGGAGCGCTCCGCCCGTATCGACACGCCGTTCCCCGGCGGACAGAGTTATCGTGACGTCGTCAATCAAACGCGCGAGTTTCTGCGTGATCTGTCGCGCGACTACGACGGCAAACGCGTATTGCTGATCTCGCACTCGGCGAACCGCTGGGCACTGCAGCATCTGCTGGAGGGGGCGCGGCTTGAGGAGCTCGTCGCTGGGCCGTTCGACTGGCAGGAGGGCTGGGAGTACACGCTGCCAGCCGGCTGGACCGGAGACTAGCTCTCCCTGGAGACGGTGCGAGCGATACGCAGCTCGCGCGTCACAGCGAGCGGCTCGCGGAAGTCGGCGAGCAGCGGGCTGTGTCGATCCGCATGGTCGATGACAGCGCGCACCTTCTCTTCACCCGCGGGGCTGGCGATGTCGACGATGTACCGGACGGCGCTCCACGCCGGCGACACGCTCTCATCAACGCCCAACATTCCGCGCGCGTCGTAGTCGGCTTCGACCGTGACGTCGACGCTGTCCAGAGGGACGCCGAAGTGCGCCGCCCACTGAACGTAGCCCATCGCCAGGCAGGTGCCCAGCGCCGCCCGCCCGAAGACGCCCGGATCGGGACCGAGGCCGCCGCCGCCGTCGCCGGGCATCTCGTCGCCGACCAGCTTCCACTGCCCGTCCTCGATGTCACAAGTGACGCCGTTGCGGATGCGCACGGTGGTTGTCGCCGTCCCCTGTCCTGCTGCCGGATTCGCGCGAATCGAATCGATGTTGTGCTCTAGGATTTGCCTGAAGTCTGCGTTCTCACCCATCGTCAGCGTCCTGTCTTCAGCGATTCCAGTAGTTTCTTCGAGGACTTCGCAATCTCGTCTACCGCGGCCTCGAACACTTCTTCGTTCTTCTGCGAAGGCGTGCGGTAGCCACTCACCTTCCGCACAAACTGGAGCGCCGCGGCCCGGATCTCGTCCTCGGTTGGCGGCTCGTCGGCGCGGCGCAGTGTCTTGATGCTTCGGCACATGTCAATCCATCCCCTTCATTCGACGATGCATCATCACCTGATCCTCAGGCTCGAAGCCGTTGCGCCGGTAGAATTCGACCCGCCGGGGCTGGCAGAAGAGCGAGATGATGTGCACGTCCCCCAGTGCCTCGAGCAACGACGCCACGAGCCGCTCGCCGATACCCTTCCCGCGATACTCCGGGTCGATCACGACGTCTTCAACATACGCGCGGTGTACGCCGTCCGAAAGAGCCCGGGCAAAACCCACCAGGCGCTCCCCGTCCCACGCTCCGATCGCCGTTGTTGCGGCGATCGCACGCGCGATGCTCTCTGACCCCCAGCCCGGCCACCAGTTCGCGCCGTCATAGAGGTGGCGCACGTCGGCTGGATCGATGGGACGGTCGTTAGCCCTAAGAAACGCGATACCGGACACGTTCTCGATTATGCCACGAGCAAGCCGGGCGAAGCTCAGTGGCCCCGCCCGGCTTGTTTGGACGTCTTGGCGTTCTGGCGTCTAGCAGCAGTTGGAGCCGGACTCCGAAGTCCCGCAGCAAGCGTCTGTGCTGGCTCCGACGACCGTCGTCACGGGGATCCAGTCGGTCTTCGCGGCCCCGCCCGGCTTGCGTGCACGGACGACGGCGCTGAAGATGCCAAGCGGCTGGTCGCCCGTAGCCGCGAACTCACGCACCTTGTCGCCCAGGCCGCCACTTTCGGCGTCGGCCGCCGTGTACTCGCGGAAGTGCTCGATGTCCACGTCCTCGAAGCCGGCGGCGGCCAGCTTCGCCCGGTAGTCGTCCTCCTCCAGAGCTCCTGCAATGCAGCCGGTCCAGGCGGCCATGCTCTCCTTCACCGGCGCCGGCAGATCACCCTGCGTGACGATGTCGGCGATGGCGATGCGGCCGCCCGGTGTGAGCACGCGGAACGCCTCGCGGAGAACGGCGTCCTTGTCCGGCGAGAGGTTGACGACGCAGTTGCTGATGATCACGTCGACGGTGCTCTCCGGCAGCGGGATGTCCTCCATCTCGCCCTTCAGGAACTCCACGTTGGAGACGCCGGCCTTGCTCGCGTTGGCGCGCGCCAGTTCCAGCATCTGGTCGGTCATGTCGAGGCCGTAGGCCTTCCCTTTCGGCCCGACTCTGCGCGCGGACAGGAGCACGTCGATGCCGCCGCCGGAGCCGAGGTCGAGCACGGTCTCCCCTGCCGCCAGGTCTGCTACCGCCACCGGGTTGCCGCAGCCGAGCGAGGCGATGACCGCTTCCCGCGGCAGGTGCTGGAGCTCGTCCGTGGCGTAGAGGCTGGACGTGATGACGCTGTCATCGACCTCGCCGCCGCAACAACTGCCGCCGGCACTCGCCTGCTGAGCCTTCTCGGCGGCCTTGCCATATCGCCGCTGGACTTCCTGTTTTATGTCACGTGCTGTTGCCATGGACGTTCCTCCTCTGATAGATGGGCTTCTATATAGACAGTTCGCTGAGCTGGCGGACCGCCGCCAGGACTCTCTTGTCGTTCACGCGGTGCCAGACCCACTGCCCGCGCCGCTCGGAGGTGATGAGACCAGCCTCGCGCAGGACCTTGAGGTGGTAGGAGATCGTCGGCTGGGAGAGGCCAAAGACCGGGACGATATTGCACTCGCACATCTCGTCCATATGGGAGATGGCCTTCAGCATGCGTAGTCGCGTCTCGTCCGAGAGTGCCTTGAAGACAGCGGCCGTCTCGGCCAGCGGCGCGTCGTCTTCGGGCGCCACCTGGTCAATCGGGCAGCAGAGGGCCTGGGGTGCTTCGGTCTGGGCCTTTGTTTGTGTTGCCATGGGCGTATATTAGCCCCGATATAGAGAGCTGTCAATATCCATTGTAATCAATTTGTTAAAATTCTTCGCGCCGGCCGTTTCGCCATTGTCCACCACGGCTGTTGCCCTTACTTTCGCTTCGTGAGCACCGTTGCCGCCCCCATGCCGAGGCGTCGCGCCCAGCTGGACCGCTCTCACCGGCACCCTCTCGCGCCATACCTCGCCGAAGCGCTGGGCACGTTCGCGCTCGTGTTCGCGGGGCCGGGCGCCGCCGCAGTGAACGCCGCTTCCAACGGCGGCGTTGAGAACGTCGGCGTCGGTCTGTCCTTCGGCCTGATCGTGATGACGGCGATCTTCACCTTCGGACACATCTCGGGCGCGCACATCAACCCGGCCGTCTCGATCGCGTTTCGCGTGCTCAGGCGGATCGACAACGCGAAGCTCGCCGGCTACGTCGCCGCGCAGCTCGCCGGCGGCGCGCTCGCCGGGCTTGCGATCCTGGCGATTCTCGGCGACAGCGTCGACGCGGCCGCCACTGTTCCGCACATCGGAGGTTGGGACGCGGCGCTCGCCTCTGAGGTCATCCTGACATCGTTCCTGGTGATGCTGATCCTGGCGGTCGCTACGGATGACCGCGCGCAGGGCACCTTCGCGGCCATCGCTATCGGCGGTTACGTCGCTTTCGCCGCGACCGGCTGGGGCCCCGTCGCCAACGCCTCGATGAACCCTGCCCGTTCGTTCGGACCCGCGGTCGCGTCGGGCGTCTGGGACTACCACTGGGTGTACTGGGCCGGACCCATCGCCGGCGCGCTGATCGCCGTCGTCATCTACGAAGTACTCCGCCCACCTGAACTATTCGAGGAGGCTTGACGTGAACGACGCGCTCCCGATCCCGGACATCGAGTCAACGGTGCAGCGGCTCGCCGATGAGTTCAAGGGTACCTTCGCGATCGAAACGATCAGGCGATACGCTCTGGACAGCCTGAGCGGTTTCTCCTCGAGCGCCGAGAGCCCGACGCTCGGCCAGTACGTGCCGCTGTTCGTCTATCGGTTCACGCGCGAACGATTGCGGGCTGCGGCCCAGGTGGAGGGAAAGTTGAAGAAGGAAATGCCGGAGGTCCTGTTCGTTTGCGTGCACAACGCAGGACGCTCGCAGATCGCCGCCGCCCTGATGCACTCGCTGAGCGGCGGCCGCGTCCACGTCCGTTCCGCTGGCTCAACACCAGCCTCGGAGATCAACCCCGCGGTTGTGGAGGCGATGACCGAGATCGGCCTCGACCTCTCGCAGGAGTTCCCGAAGCCGCTGAGGGACGAGTTTGTGGAGGCGGCGGATGTGGTGATTACGATGGGCTGCGGCGACGCCTGCCCGATCTACCCCGGCAAGCGCTATCTGGACTGGGAGGTCGACGACCCGGCCGGCCAGCCGATTGAGGCGGTGCGCCGAATTCGGGAAGATATTCGCGAGCGGGTAGTAGGGTTGCTCGGAGAGCTGTCGATAAGCGGTTAGCGGTTCGAGACTTGCCCTCGCATCGCGAATCTTGGGCCAGCGTCGGCTTAAACGCCGGCGAGCCGATCGAAGAAGACGGCGACCTCTTCGGCGCAACGGTAATCCTCGCCTCCACCTCGCCGCCAAGGCGGAGGGTGGCGAGATACTGGTCGCTGACACGGTGCGCGGGTTGTGGCAGCGGCAAGGGGTTCTTGTTCGTAGACCGAGGCGACTTCGTGGCGAAGGGAATCGAGGAGCCGGTGCGTATCTCTGAGGTTAGCTGGCGCGGCTAGCGGGTCCCGGCGTCAAGCTGGCTGCATCCCGTGCCGGCTCATCAGAGCGCGCTCTTGCTCCACGGTGGGCGGTTCCGCGCCACTCCACAGGGCATCCAGTTCGGCGAAGTAGCTGTCCAGAGCCGGGGAGTGAAGAACGAGCAGCCGTGCAGGTTCCGCTGACCGGTTCCCGAACGTATGGCCAGCCCCACCGGGGACAAGGACGAACGTCTCCGGGCCCTCCGTCCGCTCCGTCCCGTCAAGGACGAACGTGACCTGGCCATCCAGCACGTAGAACCCCTCTTCTCGATCGACGTGAACGTGAGGCGGCGACATCCGCACGCCCGGCGGGAGAGTCCGTTCCATCAGCGAAAACTGGCCATTGGTGGTCGCGGCCCGCGCTTTGAAGTGCATGACGCTGCCTCTCGCCTCCTGGCGATGACCTTCGCCCGGCCCGAACACGTAGTAAGCGTCTTCCGCCATGTCTCGACCAACCTTTCTCTTTGATCCTGCTGCTCACCCCGACGGCGGCGAGCTCCAGATCGCGTCGTCTCTACCCGCCGCCCACGTCTTCGCCTGGATCCCCTTGATCCACTCCGCAGTCTCGTCCGGAACCACGTTCCGGAACTTCGATCCATCCTCCTCCGCGATCCGCACGAACGCATCGATCATCGACTGCGGGTCGTGCTGGTTCGCCAGTCCTCCGACCGCCGCCATCAGCACCTCAGGCTTCGTCAGCGACTTCGACATGTCGAACCAGCGCATCATCGTCTCCGCGCCGCGATCATTGAAGCCGGTGCCGTATACACCCGGGTTCGCCGTGCACACCTCGACACCCGTGCCGGCGAGCTCTGCCTTCAGCGCTTCCGCCAGAGCCTCCAGCGCATGCTTCGTCGCACAATATACGCCTGCGAACGGCAC
>JBGPBZ010000032.1:0-21025 GCA_041481535.1 Dehalococcoidia bacterium
GGCGAAACTCTGCTGGGTGCCCCTTGGCCATCCGGGACTCCTTTCTGAGCGAGTATTTCGCTACAGTGTAGGTGTCCGGAAAAGCGGGTCAAGCTCACATTAGTGCGACGACAGCTGGGCAGACAGCTCGCATCCTTCCCTCCTTGCGCCTGAAGCAAGAATCGCCGCCGATAAAGGATTTGTCAATAGGGAGAATAGATACTCTTTGTAGCCGCTGCTTACGGTCCCCTGCGCGCTAGACGCGGATGCAGGCAAGCAAAATGGCGCTAGCGATGAAGAGAGCGCCGAGGAAAACGACCAGGGCAAAGCGCGAATAAGGCCGTGCTAGTCCCGTTGGCATACCGTCTATTCCGTGATCTTAACGCCGTCTCCGCGCGCGCCAAGAGATTCAAAGGAAATGAGCTCGCCGGTGTTGGCATCCACAAAGGCCGCGGTAAACGTGATTTGCGGCGCCGGACACATAAATCCAATCGGACATCTAGCATCGACTTCTACCCCGGCCGGATCCATGTTAACGACCCAGACCGGCCGGGCCCGTTTTGCGTTGAAGGTTTGCCGATAGTTCACCAGTCGCGTCTCCATGATCTTCGCGCCTGGCTCACGCTCTAAGGCAACTTCCTCCGCGGCGTCAGCTCCGATGGTCGCTGCTCGGTCCGCGACGGTCACTTCAAGGCCGATGCCCGCCAATTCCGATGTTGTTATGCCCTTCAACGAAGCGTCGTCAGCGGAGGAAGAACCGGGGACAAGCAAGATAGCGCCAGCGAAGAAGAGAGCGCCGAGGAAAGCGATCAGGGCTACGCGCGAATAAGGCCGCGCGAATCCCGTTGGCATGTCGTCCTACACGCGGATGCAGGCCACCCAGTGCTCGTTGTCGGCGGTCCCCGCATTGCGCCACTCCGGCACCACCGTCTTGCAGTCCTCGATCGCGATCGGGCAGCGGGTGTGGAAGACACAGCCGGACGGCGGGTGCAGCGGGCTCGGCACGTCGCCCGTCAGGATGATGCGCTCGCGCCGCATCTCGACCGCCGGGTCCGGGATCGGCACCGCGGAGAGCAGCGCCTTCGTGTACGGGTGCAGAGGGTTGTCGTACAGCTCCTGGCGATCGGCCAGCTCCATCATTTTGCCCAGGTACATCACGGCGACGCGGTCGCTGATGTGGCGGACAACGGAGAGGTCGTGGGCGATGAAGAGATAGGTCAGACCGAACTGCCCTTGCAGGTCTTCCAGCAGGTTGATGATCTGCGCCTGGATCGATACGTCCAACGCTGAGACGGCCTCGTCGCAAACGATGAAGTCGGGCTCCACCGCCAGCGCGCGGGCGATGCCGATGCGCTGCCGCTGGCCGCCGGAGAACTCGTGCGGGTAGCGGTTCGCGTAGTACGGGTTCAGTCCCACGACTTGCATCAGCGACTGCACGCGCTCCTGGCGCGCCTTACGCCCCTTCACCAGCCCGTGGATGATGAGCGGCTCGGCGATGATGCTGCCGACCGTCATGCGCGGGTTGAGCGAAGCGTACGGGTCCTGGAAGATCATCTGCATGTATCGGCGCATCCGCCGCAGCTCGCCTGACCCCAGCTTTTCCAGCTGCTTGCCCTTGAACTGGATCGTGCCGGCAGTCGGCTTGTAGAGGAGCAGGATCACGCGGCCCAGCGTCGTCTTGCCGCAACCCGACTCGCCCACCAGGCCCAGCGTCTCGCCCTTGCGGATGTCGAAGGAGACGTTGTCCACAGCCTTGACGTCGGCGATCTTGCGCTGGAAGAGGATGCCGGACGTCACCGGGAAGTACATCTTGATGTTTCTCACCTCAACCAGGTGCTCCAGTGTTGGCGAGAATGCCGGAGGTGTCGTCTGTTCGAGTGTCATAGCAACCCCTATTCTACGCCGCGGCGGTCGGCGCCGCTTCTTCGACCTTACGTACACGTTCCCATTCCCAGCAGGCTGCTGAATGGTCGTTGGCGACTATGATCAGCGGCGGGTTCTCTTCCTTGCAGCGGTCAACGGCGAACCGGCAGCGCGGGCGGAAGGGGCATCCGTTGTCCATGTGAACGAGGTCCGGCGGCATCCCTTCGATCGGCTCTAGCTTCGCCTTCTGGGCCTGGTCGAGACGCGGCACTGACTTCAGCAGGCCCAGCGTGTAGGGGTGGCGCGGGTCGTGGTAGAGCTCGAGGGCGCTCGCTGTCTCGATGATGCGACCGGCGTACATCACGTTGACGCGGTCAGCATAACGGGCGACGACGCCCATGTTGTGCGTGATGATGATGACCGCCGTGCCCAGCTCGCGGGTCAGGCGGGTGAGCAGTTCGAGGATCTGGGCCTGGATCGTCACGTCGAGCGCGGTCGTCGGCTCGTCGGCGAGGAGCAGCTTCGGGTTGCAGGAGAGCGCCATCGCGATCATCACGCGCTGTCGCATCCCGCCCGAGAACTGGTGCGGGTAGTCGCCGATGCGGGACTTCGCCTCCGGGATGCCGACCATCTCCAGCAGCTCGATCGCGCGCTGGGTGGCGGCCTGGCGGTCCATCTTCAGGTGCAACTCCAGCGTCTCGGTCAGCTGCCGCCCAATCGTGAGCACCGGGTTCAGCGAGGTCATCGGCTCCTGGAAAATGATGCCGATCTTGTTGCCGCGGATGTGGCGGATCTCGTCCTCGTCCATCTTGAGGATGTCCTCGCCCTCGAAGAGGATCTCGCCGTCCACGATCTTGCCGGGCGGGCTCGGGATCAGGCGCAGAATGGAGAGGGCGCTGACAGTCTTGCCGCAACCGCTCTCCCCTACGAGGCCCAGGATCTCGCCGGGCTGGACATCGTAGCTGACGCCGTTGACGGCGTTGACGATGCCCTCTTCCGTGTAGAACTGAGTTCGCAGGTTTTTTACTTGCAGGAGTGGCTCGGCCAAGATGTCCTCCTCAGGCCTCGCGGCTATGTGATTGATCGTCTGTGTCGTGCTTGGTGGGGAAGGGGGGACTCGAACCCCCACGCCCGAGGGCACGTGATCCTAAGTCACGCTCGTCTGCCAATTCCGACACTTCCCCTGATGACTGTCCCCTGTTATCGGCGGTCGGAGGCGGGCTAAACGGCGACCCGTCCTCTATGCACCCTTCCTATAAATCTTCTCCCTGGTGGGCCACCCCGGACTCGAACCGGGAACCTAGCGATTAAGAGTCGCTTGCTCTTCCATTGAGCTAGTGGCCCGGGTTAGTTATCCACTTTTGCCAAGTTTGCGCAGTATAGCACGCCCTATCTAAAGCGGGCAACGATTCGACCCCGCCGGAGCGGGGCCAAAGTCCATTGTGCACCCTCGCGCACGTAGTTGAAAGGGCCGGCCACCGCTACGTCTCCGGTCGCATCGACCACCCGCGCCTCGCACCCCGGCGACGCGTCGCAACGCAAGTCCCCCGCGTCCCGTCCGACGACGAACGTCCAGGTGGAGGCCTGAAGGCACTCCGCTACGCTTGTCGCCAGCGCGTGACACGGCGGCGCGACGGGCGAACGGCCGCTCCGCTATAATGCGAATGTTCCGCGTGGGCGATTAGCTCAGTTGGCTAGAGCGCAGCGTTGACATCGCTGAGGTCGAAGGTTCAAGTCCTTCATCGCCTACCACTTCTTCCCTCCCTTCCGCAGCCCCACCCGCAAACCAACAAACCGACGAACCTTGCATGCGATGTTGGCAAGACGGGCTGTCTTCTGTTTGGCGCCCGGGTGGTTTGTGAGTCTGATGACTTGTAGGTATGTTGGCCTTGGCGCAACTCTGTGAATTTGTCGATGCTCTGTGGACAAGCCGCTCGCTTTCGCATCATCGCGGTGATCTCACAAGCACGGCGGAGATAGCGCGAGGTCGCCGTTCACAGCGCTGTCTCTTTCGCCGTCAACGCCCGAGAATTCGTTGACCGGCCCGCCCCGCGCGCGTAGATTGAGGACTGCTTCCCGGGCAAGGCACCAGACGCTGTAGAGGGGACTCACCGGAGCGGACGGGCGACCGATCGCCCGCCGAGACCTTGATACGGCATTCTTCAACCGTGCTCGGGAAGCGTTTTGTTTTTCGCCTGCGGCCCCCGCTCACCGGCGGAAATGCAGAGCACCTGCGCTCCACCCGTTGCGATCAAGCGCCCGTCCTCAGACCAGACTCGTCCACGCCCGGCGACCAGTCCGCCGGTCGCGATCGGGGAGTCGTAGTCGCAGAGCAGCCACTCTGACTCGGGCGCGGGCTCGTAAAACCAGGCGACAACGTCCAGGTTGACGCCCTGGTACTCGCGCCGGGTGCCACTTCGGTGCGGGTTGGCGCCGGCCGGCCAGGCAAACGTGTCCATCAGGATGACCGCCCGCCCGGCGTCAACGAAAGGGTCGTCGAACGTCGCGGTCGGCTGATAGCGGTACCACTCGAGGATGTCCGCCGGCCAGGGCTTCTCCTCGTTGGCGATGCGCTCCGGGTAGATGATGCGCGAGTCGAAGTTCTGCCAGAACGGGACCTCGTCCAGCGGCCCTGTCCAGTGATCGAGAAACGACTTCAACTCGCTGTGGTGCGGCACCTCCGGCATCTGGACGAAGTTGTGCTCAACACCCGGTGACTCCGCCGCCGTCCGCACGATTGCTTGCACCATCGCACGGCCGTTCTGCGAGTACACCACGTGGATCGACTCCGCGCGGCGGCCCGCTTGCACCGCTCGCACTTCGACGTCCACCGGCTCTGGCTTCGGCACCCCGAGGAAGTGGCAGGCGATAGAAATCGGACGCTTGATCTTCGCCTCCATGCCCGCCGCACGCAGCGCAACGGCCGCCATATAACCGCCGTTGGGGCCCCAGATGTCCCAGTCGCGCGAGAGCGTGATCGTGTACCGGCCTTCGCCGCCGGACAGCCGCGTATCGAGATCTAAATCACCCATGTTTCGCACGATAGCACAGCATCAGAGTGCGCCAGAGTGCTCAATGTCACAGGGCCGACACTGTAGGGACGCAGCGTCCCTACGATGGCGTGGGCGTATACTGAAAAGTGCCAGCCCGTTCGTACGGCAGAGACGAGTAGCTAGTTGCCGCGACCCATCTCGCGGCGAGAGAGGATGAGACACTGAAGAAGCTGTATATAGGTAACCTGGCGCACGATGCAACAGAAGCAGACCTCATGGCGAGGTTCTCCGAATTCGGTAAGGTTATTTCGACAAAAGTGGCGGCAGACCGGCGCGGACGGGCGAAGGGCTTCGGCCACGTGGAGATGGCTGACGAAGAGTCAGCGGCGGCAGCGATGGAAGGCTTGCGGGGCAAAGAGCTGAAGGGACGCCTGATGGACGTCGTCCTCGAAGATTCCAAGGGTCGCCGGGGCGGGCCCCCAAACCGAGGCGGCCGCCGCCGCTAACCGCTAGGCCGGCGGTATCACCAGCGAACCGGCCGTCCCCGCAGCCACGGGCTCGCCGCGCTGGTTCTCAGCCCAAACCTGGAACACACGGCGCATCACCGCGCCCTCCAGCGTCTCACTCTGCAATCGGCCGTTCGCCGTCAGCGTATCGCCGCAGAGTATCGGGTGCAGGAACGTCAGAGAGAGGTCCGAGTACTCGAACCACTGCTTACCCAGCACTCCAGTCATCATCTCCGAGATGTAGTCCGCCGCCATCATCGCCTGCGCGATCGTCGTCTCGAACCCCGCTGCCTTCGCCACCTCCGGGCTGATGTGGATCGAAGTCCCCCGCTTTGCGCTCATCGAGTCCTCTGAGAACGCTGTCATCTTGTCCTGCGTGATCGTGCGCGTGATCGTGCGCGTGATCGGCTCCAGGTGTCCTGTGCGCTCCGGCGGCTTCGAGTCTCCCGTGGCGGGCTCGTCCTTCGTCTCGACGCGCTCCGGGAAGGCCAGCGTCGTCCGCCCATGGCCGATCAGCAAGCCGGTCTCGTCCCTGAAGCGGGACTCGAAGACGGCCCAGCGGCGGCCGCGGCGCTCGTACTTCTCGACGAACTTGCCGTAGGCGATCGGCTGCCGGTCCAGACGGAGCGCGGCGAGCGTCTCCACGTCCTGGCGCGTGTGGAGCGTTCCCGGCGCGATCGGCGCGATCCAGTCGATGAACCGCATGCAGATGCTCCCGAGAATCGACGGCGGCGCGACGGGCGGGCCCCACGGCGAGCGCCCGTGGTGCCAGGGATGCGCATTCTCCGTCGCCTCCAGGAGGCGTGGAATGCGCTCGGCCAGCGGGTACTTGTAAGGCCCGTACTGCTTCCCAAGCTCGATCCCGTCGTAGGAGAGATCGCCGTTCGACATAGCAAGGCGGATGATAGGCGACCAGCGCTCGGCGAGGCAAGGAAGGCCTTTGGTAACGAGGCGTGGCCCGTCGGGTAGTGTAAATCAAATCTGAGCGCTGCTACGGTTGAAGCGTGACCAGAAGGGGGCGGCCACCGCATCCAGACGTCCTCACTCCGCGCGAGTGGGACGTGCTCACGCTCGTCCGCGAGGGCCTGACCAATCCCCAGATCGCCGAGCGCCTCAGCATCACCATGGACGCCGTCAAGTACCACGTCTCGGAGATCCTCTCCAAGCTCGCCCTCTCCTCGCGCGAGGAAGCCGCCGCCTGGCAGCCGGAGCCGGCGGAGCGGGCGGTCCTGCGTCCCTCCTGGGCCAGCGCCCTCGCCGCGCTCTTCCGTTCTTGGCCGCTAGCCATCCGCTTTGCCGGCGCGCTCGTTGTGGCGGCGGCGGTTGCCGGCCTCGGCATTCTTCTCTACGGCGTCGTCCACTCCGACGACTCGGACGACGCTACCTCTCAGCCCAGCTCTACCGCCGCCGTCAGCGCGACTCCTACTGCGTCTCCCGGCGGTTCGTCATTCGTCGTCCGCGAGCCGACGGACTTGCCGGCCGATCTCGCGCTCCTCATCCAGGTCGGTGGTGGCGAGACCTCCGTGGCCGGCCTCGAACGAGTGACGCGCTCGGCGGATGGGCGATCGCACCAAGATATTCTCTTCTGGGCCAACGGCGACCGCTACGAGGCCAAGGGTGTCAACCTGCCGACGCCTGTTCCGGACGCGCCTCTCAAGGCCGACGCCGGGGTACGCGCGTACATCTCGGGCTACGGCGTCAGCGCGAACGGCAGCGCCATCGTCGTCAGCCTTTGCGTAAGAGGCGAATGTGGCGGCGTCAACGGAGCGGCGAACGGCCAGGCTGAGGCTGCGCTCTACCAATCGCTCGACGGCGGTGTCACCTGGGCCGAGAGCAGTCATGTCACGGGAGGCGGCGTCGCTATTCGCGGCATCGACTCCAGCGGCCACGCTCTCGTCGAGCTGTCGGTGCCCGGCACTCAAGTGCCAGAGTATTTCTGGGAACCCGGCCGCAGTCCGGTCTATCAGCCGCCCCAGGCGACAGGAGCGCCGTCCGTGCTCAGCGACGATCGGCTGGTCTGGCCGGGTGACCTCGGCTGGTACTTTGGCGATTGGACGCCTGCTGCCGTTGTCCCCTTTGAAGACAGTGGCTACATCTTCAGCCCGATCATGCAGACTGCACCCGATGAGTTCGCCGCACTGACGCTCGGGACGCTACCCATCCTTACCGTCAGCAACGCGGGCGGCGTCCTGGCCTCTTACACCTTGCCTTACGGAGTCGACGTGGCCGCGTCGCTGGGAAAAGGAACCTACCTCGGTCTGCAAGCGGCGGCGGCGGTGCCCGGCGTTCACGACGCAACTGAGACGCCAGTCCTGATCAACACTTCGACAGGCACGATCACACCGTTCGCCAGCCCGTTCACCGACGCCGGGTTCGAACAGTACCAGCCTTTCGTTTACATCGCCGGCGCGTATCCTCAGGCCAACTTTGACCGTGTCACCAGCGCTGATCCCTGCCTCGAGGTGCACGCCGCGCCCGACGCCTCCTCGCCCATCGTCGCCTGCCTGGCCAACGACGTGCTCGTGATCGATCTCCTTACCTCGGACAAGATCGTCGCCGACACGCCTATCCCCGGCTGGCGCGATGTCCTTACGCTCGACCGCATCCACGGCTACGCCGACTCGGAGAACCTTCCGTTCAACTAACGCTATAATCCCCGCATGGCTCTCACTCGAGACCAGATGCGGGCCGTGATCCTCGAACACGTCGAGGCCGAGAACGACCACAGTCCCGAGCGCGTGATCGCTACTTATTCGCGGGAGCACCCCGCCTTCGAGGACGTCGCGGCCGGCGTGCGTTACGAGGGCGGCGAGGCGATCGTCAGCGAGAACTACCGCCACCTCTGGGACGGCTTCCCCAGCCTCAAACGCGAGATCGTGCGGACGTTCGGCGACGACGCCGTGGTGATCGAGCTGCGCCTGACCGGCAAGCACGAGGGCACGTTTCGCGGCACGCCCGCCAGCGGCCGCGAGCTAAACTTCCGCATCATCGCCCACTTTCAGTTCGACGCAGAGGGCCGCATATCTCAGGAGACGGCCTACTACGACAGGCTCACCTTCATGCAGCAGCTAGGTTCGGGGCGGTAGAAAAAAGTGGCTCCCGGGAGAGGACTCGAACCTCTAACCTAGCGGTTAATCCGCCTCAGGCGGACCCGCTCTACCGTCGAGCATCTTCTTCAGCCATTCCCGGCCCTGGCCGCCCTTGAGCTGACGTTCCCGGTGCATTGCTTCGGCGCGAGTCGCGAAGTCTTCCGAGTAGACGAGCGTCCACGGTCCACGGGACTTGGTCCATCCCGCCAGTCCAGTTTGATGTTCGGACAGTCGCCGACTCACATCATCGGTAGAACCGATGTACACGCGGCCATCGGGATTCTGCAATACATACGCCGTGAACGCCATCGAATGAGAAAAAAGTGGCTCCCGGGAGAGGACTCGAACCTCTAACCTAGCGGTTAACAGCCGCCCGCTCTACCGTTGAGCTACCCGGGAACGCTTATGGAATTGTCTTGTGTGGCGGTCTGGCTGCCGAGCCAGGATTCGAACCTGAACTAAGGGATTCAAAGTCCCGTGTGCTACCGTTACACCACTCGGCACTGAGGCCGGAATATGCGGTTGTTGGTGCCGAAGGCCGGACTCGAACCGGCACGAGGGTTACCCCTCAGCAGATTTTGAGTCTACCGCGTCTGCCAATTTCGCCACTTCGGCAAGATGACCCTCAGCAGATGCGCCAAGCGCAAACAAAGCGGGGCAACGCCCGCTTCCCGTCAATTCTAGCCCAGCCGCCCAAGGGTCGCAACAAAGCGCCTACAACCCCCCAAGCCACTCCCACATCGCCTCCACCGCCTCCCGCCACACCTCGTCCCGCGTCCGCCCGGCGGACTTCCGCACCGCAAACCCGTGGTCCGCGCCTTCGAGCAGGTGCACCCGCGCCTTCGGGACGAGCGCCGCGGCTCCTACCAGCTCCTCGGGCGCGGCGAAAGCATCGCCGGTGCCAGAGCAAAACAGCGTGGGCGCGCGGATCGCGGAGAGGTGCCCGTCGCGGCGCTTTTCCGGACGTCCGGGCGGGTGCAGCGGGTACGCGAACAGCGCCAGCGCATCGACCTCGACGCCCTGCGCCACGACCTGCGAGGCGATCCGCCCGCCCATCGAACGCCCGCCAACAACCAGACGATTGTCGTCACGCACCGAGTTGGTCACGGCCCGCCACGTCGCCTCCAGCACGTCGTTGCGGTCAGGAGACTTACGCGTCGCCTCCTGGTACGGGAACTGGATGCGAACGCAGCGCATCCCCCGCGAAGCCAGCTCGCGGGAGGCGAACGCTCCGAACGGATCGTGGACGTTGGAGCCAGCGCCCGGCGCGTAGACGAACGTCCAACGCGCGCTCTTGCCTTCTGGCGGCGTCTCGATCGCCGTGATCGACGCGTCGCCGACGGAGATGCCATGTTCTCGCTCCGGCATACGTTCAGAAATCGACGTACCGGCTCAGAGTTATTGGCGCATGCCCATCGTCAAAGTTCACTCGAGCTAGACAAAGCAATGGTCCGTAAGCAGATATCTCCATTCGAAAACTGGTATCTTGATCTGTCTTCACGATCGTGCTCTTAGCAAACTTTGGCCCGAGATGATACTCGACCGACTTAATCTTCCCGTCCATCAGAGGCTGGTCGAGACCTGGATGTTGTCGAACGTAGATCACAACATCAGCCACCTGGTCTTCGTCAACCGACGGTCGCCACTCGTGGACCAAGAATAGCCCTCGGGCACTAATGTAGGTTTCCACTCTGAGTCTCTCCCGTTCCATCCAAGATAGGTCGGCGGTCGGCGGTGGGCTGCCAAAATGGCCACTGCTGGCTTCTGCCTTGAAAGCTTCGAAGTGACGCCGTTTGACTTCATCTTGGGTCATATGTCGAGTGCTGGCGCCCACTCTGATGAAGGCGCAGTTGTATGCGAAACAAACTTGATCGGGCGGAAGCGACAAGATCGTCGCTGTGACTACCGTATGTCCATCCACTTCGATCGGTTCAATCGATGGCCTTAACCGCGGGGACGTATTTTGTGAAATCTTGTCAACGAACTCATCGAGCGTCTTTGGGCCCAGCTGTACTCCGACGATGCTCTTGTCGTTGCGAACGCCGAATAGAACCGTTCCCCCTACGGAGTGAGCAAACGCGCAGAGCGTGTGGATGGCGTCACGCGTTTGCGCGAAACTCTCCTTGAACTCTGTTCGCTGCCCCTCATTCTCCTCCACCAAGCGTTTGACTTCGCCCGGTCGCACCTGCTCACCACTCCAGCTTGGCGAAGAGGCCGAGGTGGTCCGACGGAAAAAGGTCCGGACTCTCCGGCGAAGGCGTATGGAACGCAAGGCCTGCGTCCAGCACGCGGAACTCCGGCGTGACGTAGATGTAATCGAGCGTCCCCGGCGGCGAGTTGTCCCACGTGTTCACGGGCGTCGGCCACGTCTTCTCCGGCTCACGCCCGTGCACAACCTCGTGGGCCGAGCGAAAGCGCGCCTTCATAATCGCGACCGTCTTCTCGCCTTCGTACGAGTTGAAGTCGCCGGAAAGCACAGTGGGCAGCTTCTCCTGGCGATCGAGCCAGGCGAGGAGGTACTCGGCCTGCACCGCGCGTTCCTCTGGCGCCTCGACCGGGTGGTGCAGGTGCGTGTTCACCAGCGCGAACCGCTGACCGGCCACCGTGTACACCATCCGCTGGGCGATGCGATCGAACGTCATCAGATCAAGGATCTCGTGCTGCACACAGTCGATCTTGGCCAGCGTCCCGATCCCGAACGTCGCCGCGCGCTGGCCGGGGCTCGTTGCGTGCTTGATGCGATAGTGCGGCTTCGACAGCAGCGTCCTGTTCACGGCGCGGCTGATCTCCATCCCCTGGTCGATGCCGAGATCAACCTCCTGCAGCCCGATGACGTCAGGCGCCAGCTCCGCCAGCTGCTCCACGACGAGCGGAAAGCGCTGCTCCCACTCGCCCATGCGGTTGAACAGATTGAGCGTCGCGACAGTAACCTGAGGCATGACGCGCCTACTTTAGCAGGTGCGAGGTGTGAGGTGTGAGGTGTGAGGTGCCAGCGTGAACTCGCCGCTTGCAGGCGGAGGCCACCACGCTGGGCGCACGACGCCACTACCTCCGCTCATCCTGAGGTTCTCGAAGGGCGAGCGGACCGATGACACCACGCATAGCGACAACGCGGTCCTGGCACCCGACACCTGTCACCTCGCACCTTAAGGAATCAGCCGCCGTGGGGTTAGACGGCGGCTGATTTGGCTAAGATGCGCAGCGGCGGGAGGGGGGTTCCGCTGACTGCTCTCTCTATCGATCCCAAAGTCAGACTACGTTCCGTCCATTAAACCGCGATGAATGGACGCTGAGAAATCGCTAAGACACCCGTCCGGAAGCCGCGAGCGCCTTACGTGCCGCTTTCGCCAGCACCGCCGGGTCGCCCATCGCCTCCTCGACCTTCGGGCTGGCGAAGACGTAAGTCACCTTCGTGACGCGCTGCCCCGTCGCCTCCTCCAGGCCGTACACGTAGAGCCCAGCCTGCATCTTGTACTGCTCAAGCCGCTCCGTAATCCCGTCGCGCGCGATCTGATCCGTTTTCCAGTCGACGATCTCGATCCCGTCCGCGGTCTGCAGCACGAGGTCGATGTACCCTTCCAGCACCGTCCCGTCCGCTTCCAGCGCGAACGGCACCTCCCGCATCGCCCTGACCGCTCCACGCGCGCGCTTCCAAGCTTCCGATTCGCGCACCACCCAGCGCACCAGCTTCACGACGTCGTTCTCGCGGTGCGGCACTGCTTCCGCGACCGCCTGCGCCCTTGCCACCGCCGCTATCGCCGCGTCGTCAGCGTCCAGCCGCAGGCTCTGGATCGCCGCGTGCACGGCACGACCGACGCGAGTGCCCCCCCGCCCTCGAGACCACGGCTCGGTGTCGTCGTCCCGCTCCGGCTTCTCGTCTTGCTTCTCCTCGAGCCGCGCCGCATCGTCTCGCTTCAGCCCGGTCGCGCTCGTGAACCTCAGCGTCTTCGCTCGCGCGAGCAGGTCCGCCCGCTGCGCCGCAAAGTTGCTCGCGTCGAGTTCCGCCGGCACTTCGACGGTCAGCCCATCCAGCGTCCGAGCCTCGCTCGTGCCATGAACGTCAGCGATATCGAGCCGCGTTGCGAGCTCGCTTGCGCCCGCATCGATCAGCCGCTTCGCCGCGCAACCACTTGCTCGGCTGTTGTGATACAGCGAGACGACCAGGTGATCGCGTGCCCGCGTCGATGCGACGTACAGCAGGCGGTTGAACTCAGCCTGGAGGTGAGCGTCCTCCGCGCCGTACAACTCCTCGAAGTCACCGAGGATGAAACGCCGGTTGTCGCCCTTCGATCCGACGCAGATCGCCACGCGGTTGCCCGCGAAGTCCGCGCTGTAGAGCGGCGGGCGGTTCGTCATCGGCGCCGCGCTCAGACCCGCGAGGAAGACGATCGGGAACTCCAGCCCCTTCGCTCCGTGGATCGTTAGCACGCGCACGGCGTCCTCGTCGTCGTCCACCGACGCGCCTTCGTTGTCGAGGATCGCCGCCTCCGACTGATTCTCCAGCCAGGCCACGAACGCGCGCAAACTCTCCGGCCCCGCTGCCTCGAACGTCCGCGCTCGCTCGATCATGAAGCGCGCGCGACGGAAGCTGTTGCGGTCTCGCTGATCCAGCACGCCCGTCTCTATCGTCCCGCGCGTGAACACGAACCGCTCGACTAAAGCGGCCAGCGATGTGTTATGTCGAGCGTCGTGGCACTCCCCTAGCGCCCGCAGTCCATCTCCTACCTGGCCTTCCCACTTCTCAAGGTCCTTGTTGTGGTAGTTGAAGTACCCGCCGCGCGCCCGGTGCCGCGCCAGGTCAACGTCCGAGCAGGCGAACGCCGGGCTGCGCAGCGCCGCGACGATCGCCACTTCGTCCGCCGGGTCGTCGATCGCTGTCAGGCAGTTCACGAGGTCGCGGATCTCCTGCGTGCGGTAGATCAGGCTCCCGCTTTCCACGCGGTACGGCACGCCGGCGGCCGCCAATCCCCGCTCCAGCGCGATCAGCCCCGTGCGCCGCGGCATCAGGATCGCGACGTCGCCGTACTTCGCGTCTCGCACGGAGCCGCCGCGCTCCGCCACCTGCCACTGCTCTTCGACCGCCTTCCGGCAGAGCGCGGCAAGTTCGCGCGCCTCGACCGTTCGCACTTCGCGCGCCGGTGAATCGACAACTCCGCCGAACGTCGCCACGCCCGGGCCGGTGAGCCTCACGTCGCGTTCCGGAAGTGGATGGATCGCGGCGTATGGTGGCTGGATCGCAGGCTCGTTACCATCGCCGATGATTTGCTCAAACACCTTGTTCACCCAGCCGAGGATCACGCCGCGCGAGCGCCTATTCAGCGCCAGCGCCGGAAACTGTGCGCCGCCCTCTTGCATCCGCTCCGCCGTCTGCGCGTACGTCGCCATGTCAGCGCGGCGGAAGCGGTATATCGACTGCTTGGGGTCGCCGACGAGGAAGAGCCGCCCGGGCTGCATCTTCTTCGTCGCCGGGTCCGTCGCGAACGCGGTCGCGATCTCCACCTGCATCGGATCTGTGTCCTGGAACTCGTCGATCAGCAGCGCGTGGTATCGATTGCGGAGCGACGTCACCGCCTCGCCGCCCTTCGCCAGCAGCCGCCTCGCCCGCAATATCAGGTCGTCGAAAGTGAGCGAGCCATCTCGTCCTCGCGCCACCTCATCCTGCCGTACGAACTCGATGAGCCGCGGCATCACGGCTGCGAGCGCGGCTGCGCGAAAGTCGTCGAGTAGTTTGCTGAGCACCGACTCAACCGCGCTCACCTCCTCGAGCGCTGCGTCCTTGTTGGCTGCGCCACCCCAGGCCGTGTTCGAGCCTTTGTGCCGATCGGCCAGCGCATATCCGCCGGCAGCGAGAAACTCTTCGCGCTCTTCCGCGGGACGAGCGTTAATCGCATCGACCACGCCAACGATGCCGACGATGCGCTTGCCTAGAGAGTCCGCTGGATCAACGTCTTCCCATCCCAGGGCATCGAGCCGGCCCCGAAGCTCTCGCAAGTCCGGCCACGCCGGCTCGTCTGCCTTCGGCGGGTGGTCGGCGAGTATCTCCGCGAGCTCCCCGCGCGACGCCAGGGCCAGCGCCAGTTGTTCGAGTTCGTTTGTCCGCAGCCCGAGGTTCAGCAGCCGGTCGATCTCGCGCCGCGCTTTTTCGTCGTCACCAAGCGACTCCAGGTAGCGGCGCCAGCGCTCTTGCATCCGGCGCTGCGTCATCACCTCGTCCTGCACCTCGAAGTCCGGATCGACGCCGGCCTCCGGCGAGTACGTCCGCACGATCGCCTGGCAGAACGCGTGGATCGTCGAGATTTGCGCCCGGTCCAGCGACCCCAGCGCCACGCCAACCGCCTCCGCGTGCTCCGGATGGTCGTGCCTCTCCTGCTCGAGCCCGGTGCGCACGCGTTCGCGCAACTCCGCGGCCGCGCGCTCAGTAAACGTGATCGCCGCGATCCTGTCGATCGCCACGCCGCTGCAGACGAGCGCAACGACGCGATCGACAAGCGCGCGCGTCTTCCCCGTGCCCGCGCCCGCCTCGACAAACAGCGTCTCGCCCAGCGCCTTGCGAATCACGACGCGCGCGTCTTCGTCCCGCGCGCGGAAGTCAGTTGGCGGCGTCATCGCCTTGCTTTCCGGGCGACGCCGCCTCGCCCACCAGCCGCCACGGCCGCATCGCCGAATCGTCTTCCTTTGCTACGAACTCGATGTCCCTTCGTCGCGAGCAAATCCTCGTGAACTCGCAGAAGCGGCAGTTGTCGAACGCGTTGTAGTATTCGCTGTCCTCACCGGGGACCGCCGGAAACGCTCCGGAGCGTATGCCGCCAACGATCGCCTCCAAAGTCGCCCTGAACCGGTTGTCGCCATCAGCGTCCCGCGTGTACGGCACGCGCAAGAAATCTGCGCGCCGGTTGATGAACCAGTACATCGCCGTCGCCTCGTCCGTGTCCGAGACGGCGCCCAGGTAGACGGGCAGTTGCAGCTTCGTTCCGCCCTGCAACGGATCGGAATCCACAGTCTTGTCGTAGCCGTACGTGCTCCCCGTCTTGTAGTCGATTACCCAGGCGCGCTTTCCGTCCGGCGTGCGGTCGATACGGTCGACGCGCCCGCGCAACTTCACGCCGGCGATCTGTTGCACCGGGATCTGCACCTCGAACTCGGACGGAACCGCGCCTGTCTCGCGGCGGAACTGCGTGTCCTTCTTGAGGAACTGCGCGAGGTCTGCGCGAATCGTGCGCGCCTCGTGCTCCGCGAAAACGTCAAGCCCGGTCAGGCCCCGCGCCTTCGCCGTCCCCAGCTCCTCCTCCGCAATCTCGATCAGCCGTGTGAGGTCTTCCGCCGTCCAGGCCTCGTTCTGCTGCGGACGCCCGCGTTCCCGCTGCTCGATGAAGAACCGCTCAAGGATCGAGTGCACCAGCGTCCCGCGCTCTCGCGGGTCCATCATCTGCCGCTCGTCCGGCTCCTCGACCACCCGCAATTTGAGCAGCGACTTCGCGAAGTACTTGTATCCGCACGAGGCGTAGACCTCCAGCGACGTCGGCGAGACCAGGCCCTGCAGCTCGAACCACTCATGGTTATCTAGCGCCGCCAGGTTCCCCTCCCACTCACTGAACGCGTTGCTCCGCCGCAGCCGCAGCGCCTCCACCGCGCGATACCGAGCGTGCGCCGTCGGTAACAACTGGCGCCGCTGCACAAGCTCGACCGCCCGCCGCAGATCCAACTCTCCTACTGATAACACCGGCCTGCGCAACGCAACCGCCAGCGGCGACGACGATCGCCTCAGCGATTCGTGCGTCTCGCCCCGCCGTAGCTCCGACGCCGTCACCTCGCGACCGGCCACCTGCGAGAACGCCCGCGCCATCAACGGCGCCGGGAAGTATTCCCGCGACCCGCCTGCCTCGTAGGCCGGCGCCGACCACGTAAGTGATCCATCACCTGCACCAGAAGCCGCTCGCCCCACCGCCTCCGCTGCGCGTTCGATCCGCACCTCCGCGTCTTCGACAAACGGATGCTCGCGCCGCAACGCCCGCCACACGCGGTCGTCGAGGATCACGTCTGTCCTCGGCCCGGCGGGCAGCGCGCCTTCGAACGCGCCGCAGAGGATTACCCGTTGGAAGCGCATGCCTGCCGCGACGCGGTAGTCCGCGATGATCACGCCGTTGCCGATGCTCTCCGGCCGGATGCAGCGCGCCTCCAGGTTCGCACGCAGCGACTCCGCGAAGCTGCTCAGCGAGAACTCGCCGCCCAGCGCACCGACCGTCCCCAGCTGGTCGATCTCCTCGAGCGCTTGCTCCAATCCCAGCGCGCTGGGGTCGATGTACTCTTCGACGACTCGCTTGAACGCCGCAATGAAGTCTTCGGCCGGGTGCATCTGCCGCAACGGCTCTATCCGCGCCGCCAGCGCTTCGATTACCGATAGCAAGCGCCGCGCGTGCTCCGCCTCACGCTGCAAGATCCCGATCCGCTGTTCGTTTTCCTCCGCGTCGAGTCGCTCCGCCGACGCTTCACGCTCCCGCGCGAACAACCCGAGCTGCCCGCGCCAGCGGCCGAGGCCGCGCGTGATCAGCGCCTCGCGTGAGAGCTTATCCCAGAGCGAGGTCATCTCGTGGACGACGCTGTTCCCCGCCGGCAGCCACTCGCGGATCGGCGCCACGCTCAGGAAGTCGATCGTCGCCGTGCGCGAGTACTCCAGCTCCGGCAGCCTCGCCAGCGCCAGCACGCCTCGTCCCGCCTGCGTCTCGGCCACCGGCACGCCAGGGAGCGGCACCGCGGTCACACTCGCCGCCGCGAACGCTTCACGCAGCAATCGACCGTATCCGTCGCCGGCGCCGTGGAACACCGCAATCTCGTGCAGAGGCACGCCCGACTCCAGCACCTCGATCACCAGTCGCACTGCCTCCTGCGCCTCGCTCGCCGGGTCCGGCGCGACCAGAAACGTCTCGCCTGGCCGCGACGTTGGCTCGTCGAGCTCGACGACCGTCGTCACTTCGCTCAGCGCGTTCATCAGCGCCGCACCGGCTGCGCTCTGCGGTAGAGGCGGCGCATAGTACACCGCGCCGAGGTCTGGAAGAAACCCCGGCCGCTCGATTCGCACAGCCTCGGCCGCCGCGTCGAGCAAGTCCTCATCGTCGTAGAACGCCTTCGTCGCCTCGCGGAAGCGATCATATAGCCGCAGCACTTCGGCGAGATGTCCCGTCCGCTCCGTCCGCAGATCCCGCGACAACCGGATCCCGCCCCGGCGCAGACGCCGGAAGATCTGGCGCAGCACCCGCGCGTACCCCGGTAACTCGGCGACGCCCGCCAGTACGCCTCGCGACTCCTTCGCCACCATCTCGCTCGCGTAGTCACCGATCGGCCTCGCCAGCGGCGAACGTCCGGACGCGGCCAGCCGGCCCGCCCCCAGCAGCTCCGCCACGCGCGGCAGCGTCTCGAAGCGTACGGCTGCAAAGGGCCCGTGCGTGGCCAGACGTCGTCTCAACTGCAGAGCAGCCGCGTGTGAAGGCGCGATCACCGTCACCGGCGACAACGGGTCCTTTACGCGCTCACGGGCGATGGTCTGGAGAGCTTCGAAGATGTCAGGCATAGGGCGTTCTGGCAGGTGATTTGGGTACGCCAGAGTTAAGGTCAGAATAGGTAGCCGGTTCAGAAGGTGTCAACGACAGCGCGTCATCGGGCCATATTCGTAGTTAAGCCCCGCAGTTTGACGATAACGTGGCGAGATTTCGGCGAGAGCCCGTTGACAAACTAACGCAGGAAAACAAGGGGCAAGACTCGGTTCACGGCTAAGGAGGGCGGCTCGATGTCAAATAAGGTGATAGTAATGGTCTCGGACCTGGACGACGCTAGCCACGGCGAAATCAACGTCCTGGACAGCCCGGAGCATGCAGCGCGGTTCGTCGAAACCCTGCTCGAATCTGGCTTCGAGCAGGAACGCGTCCGCGTCTTCGGCGGCGATGAGCTTCAGATGCAGGTCCACCACCGTCCTGTGGTCAACCTGCTGACAGGAGCCCGCGGCGGCCAGAAGGAGGAAGCCCCCAAACAGCAGGAGCAGGACCCCGCCCAGGCGCCTGCGCCACAGCAGGAGCGCGTGGAAGTCGCGTCAGCGAATACCGCAACGGTCGGCGCCAACGTCGCCTCCCACGCCAAGGCAGTGCTCAGTGAGATCGCGGCTCAACCGTTCGAGCGCAACGGCGTCCGCTTTTCATCGCAGTTCCGTCCCGCGTAAACTCCACGTCCCGAACCGGGTCTCGGCCCGAACTTTCGGCGGAGCGAGGGAGCCCCCCTCCTCGCTCCGCCCGCCTGCATCCCGATTCACTCCCGCCTGGCGTGCCCCGAGAACTGCCCCCACTCTGATACGATCCGACCCGTGAACGACCTTGGCGGACGCGCCATCGACACCGACGCCGCCAACTTTCAGCTCGGCAACGAGGCGTTCCCGCTCGCCCGCGCTGTCTTCGTCCGCAACCGCGGGACGCCCGACATCTACGACGCCAACCACGTCACCGCTCCGCAGGCCCGAACACCGGCCGAGATCGACGAGCTCCTCGCCGCCGCAGATCGAGAGTTCTTGCACGCAAATCACCGCCGCTTCGATGTCGACTACCGAACGCCGCCCGAGTTCGTCGCCCGCTTGTTGCTCGACGGCGGCTACGAGCGTTCCGACGCTCTCATTTCTGTTCTCGAAGGAGATTTGATCGGCGACGCACCACATTGGGACATCCGCCCGCAGACATCAGACGCCGACTGGGAGACGTTCTGGGAGTTGATGCTCGTCGACTGGAACGAGCACCACGAGCGCATCGACCGCCCCGTCACCGAAGACGTCGCCCGCCGCATGTGGAGCGCCAAGAGGCGCAAACAACCGCCCGTACAGTATTGGCTGGCCTACGACGGCGAACGCGCGGTCGGCTACTTCAATTCGTGGGGAGGGATCGAGGGCGTCGGCCAGGTCGAAGATCTCTTCACGCACCCGGAGTACCGCAAGCGTGGCGTCGCCACTGCCCTCATCCACCACTGCGTCGCCCAGAGCCGCGCCAGCGGAGCCTGTCCCGTCGTCATCGCCTCCGATCCCACCGACACGCCAAAGCACATCTACGCGCGCATGGGCTTCCGCCCGGTCGCCATCCAGTCAAAGTACTTGAAACGCCTGAACGCAAGCTAAACGCCTGCTTCCCGCCGCGTATGTGGACAACCCGTCCGTAGCACCCGTTTTCTTGTTCCCGCTTAACCGTTTCCCGTATAGTGAGGGCAACCAGCGCCATGAGTAAGACGGAGCGCGCCCCCGAAGCGCAGGTCACCAGCCCCCTCCCTCCCCTTCCCGCCGATATCACCACGGAAGGCTTGAAGGTCGAGAGTTACGCCGCCACCGACGATCGTGATGTATTCTCCAAGATAGAGTCGTTCACGCTGGCCGCGCGCGCCCGCGAAATCGGCATCTACCCCTTCTTCCAGGCGCTGGACAACAACGACGGCACCGAGGCCCAGATCTACGGACAGCGCGTACTGATGTTCGGCTCCAACAACTACCTCGGCCTCACCCGCCACCCCCACGTCGTCGAGTCGGCACGCGCGGCCCTCCTCAAGTACGGCAGCTCGATGACCGGCTCGCGGCTCCTCAACGGCACTACCAAGCTCCACGAAGAGCTCGAGGGCCGCATGGCTAGCTTCCTCCACACTGAGGCGGCCCTCGTCTTCACCACCGGCTACCAGGCCAACCTCGGCATCATCAGCACCCTCGTCGACAAGCACGCCGTCGCCGTCGTCGACAAGGCCGACCACGCCTCCATCTACGACGGCTGCCAGCTCGCGGATGGCGACATGGTGCGCTTTCGCCACAACGACGTCGCGCACCTGGAAAGCGTCCTCTCGCGCCTGGACAAGGCCCCGCTCGTCATCATCGACGGCGTCTACAGCATGGGCGGCGACATCGCCCCGCTGCCGCAGATCCTCGTCGCCTGCGGGAAGCACCGCGCCCGCATCGTCGTGGACGACGCGCACGGCCTCGGCGTCCTCGGTGTCGGCGGCCGCGGCACTACCAGCCACTTCGGCGAAGAGGCCCGCGTCGACCTCATTATGGGCACGTTCTCGAAGTCGTTCGCCTCCATCGGCGGATTCGTCGCAGGCCCGAAGCAGGTGCTCGACTGGATCCAGAACTTCGCGCGCTCAATGCTCTTCAGCGCCAGCCTGCCGCCCGCTTCCACCGCCGCCGCGCTCGCCTCGCTCGACGTGCTCGAAGGCGACCCGGAGATTCCGGTCCGACTCAAGCGCCTGAGCGACATGTGGCGCGAAGGCCTGCGCGGTCTCGGCTACGACACCGGCGGCTCCGGCACGCCGATCGTGCCGGTGAACGTCGGCGACGAGTACACCACCCTCATCTTCTGGAAGCAAATGCTCGCCGAAGGCGTCTACACCAACCCGGCGATTTACCCCGCGGTAAACATGAAGGAAGCGATCCTGCGCACCAGTTGCATGGCCACGCACACGGAAGACCAGCTCGGCCAGGCCCTCGAGAAGTTTCAGCTTGTCGGGCGTCGTCTCGGTGTCATCAGTTAGCTCTTCTCCGCCCGCCGTCCGAGTGGAAGTACTCCCGGTCCGCTCCAAGCGCGAGCTGCAC
>JBGPBZ010000033.1:0-20428 GCA_041481535.1 Dehalococcoidia bacterium
CCGGGCTACTTCGACGGCCAACTGAGGACCCTTCTCCGGTGCGATCCGGGAAAGAAAGAGCAGGTGGTCATCCTTTTCAGCCTGGAACGGGAACGAGGCCACGTCTATCCCGTTGTGGACGACGCCTTCGTACGTGCCGCCGGCTACTTTGGGCATCTTCGCGTACTGAGAGCGGCTGATGGCGTTGTAGTGCCCCGGATAGCGGTCCCAGACAAATTGCGTGTCGGGTGTGATCAGACAGTGCATGGTCGTTAGCATCGGCACGTCCGGAACCAGGTGTGAGAGCGCCATCACCTCTTCGCCCGCGTGGTTGTGAACGATGTCGTACTCCCGTGCGTTCTTCAAGGACAGCGCCGCATGTTGCCAGGAATACACCGATTTGTTCTCCAGCTCGGCCGTACGAAGGCTGCATGGATAGCACGACTGTAGTCGGGCCGAAGTCTGCGAATCTCCGGATGCGAAAAGCGTAACGTCGTGTCCGCGCCTTACCAACTCTTCCACGAGAACGTGCACAACGGCTTCCGTGCCGCCATAGGCTCGCGGTGGCACCCTCTCCCAGAGGGGAGCAATCTGCAGGATCTTCATGCAACCTCCGTTGCTGCGCCACACACTAGGGGCGCTGTCCGGCCTTTCCGCAGCCGAAGCTAGCCAGAATGCACGCCGGGGGTGGATCCGCTCTAGCGTCCGTTCTCCACTATATGCTATCCGGCAGACTGAGGACCCAGTCAGCCAGTTCGAGGGTTGTTTCGAGGAGCTGAGCGACGTTCGGGGTGGACTGCGTGTGAACGCTAACCCGTGTTAGCGACGCCTCCCGTGCGGGCTTCCATGCGGCTGCGGGAGGTACAATGCGGCCAACATGGAGCCGCAGATCCGGTACACCACCACGCCCGATGGCGCCAGCATTGCCTGGGGCGAGGCAGGCGAGGGCCCCGACCTGCTGTTTTGCAACGCACCTCCGTTCACGCATGTGCAGGAGCAGTTCGCAATAAACGGGGCTTTCTACGGGACGCTGGCGTCCTACTTTCGCGTAATCCTCTTCGACGCGCGGGGGATTGGCATGTCCGAACGCGACGTTGTGGATGTGTCCAGGGATACCGTGCTGATCGACGCGAAAGCGGTGATCGAGGCCGCGAAGCTCGATCAATTTGTTATCGTGGCGGATATGAACATGTTTGCGTCATGGACGGCCATTCAGCTTGCGCTCACGTCTCCCGAGCGAGTGACACACCTTGTTTTCGATTCGCCTTTTCAGAACGTGCGCGAGCTGGCAGATACCCCCTACGGTCGGACGGGCCTGGCTCTGGCTGAGGCGGACTGGACTGTCTATGTTCAGACTGTTATGCGCATTCTAATGGGGTGGGACGCGGCGACCAGCGACTGGGTCGACAAGCTCGCGCAGGCCGTAACCGGATGGGCAGATCCCTCCGTCGGTCGCCAGTACGTCAGAAACATGGAGACCCTGGACTTGAGCGATCAACTCGCGGGCGTGCGTCAACCAACGCTTGTCCTGAGAAACGACCCAAACAATATCCCCGCTCGGTGTTGTCAGCGCTTCGCAGCAAGAATACCGGGCGCCCAGTTTCGGCAGTACTCGGATCCGACTTACGCGCAGATGGCTGAGCTCATCCGCGATTTCGTGTTAGGTTCGCCGTCCAGTGATACGCGCGCGTCGTCCGCGGTCCGCACTGTCCTCTTCACCGACCTCGTTGGCCACACCGAGATGATGTCGCGCCTCGGCGACGACCGAGGCCGTGACGTCCTCCGCGAACACGAGCGCATCACCCGCGAGGTGCTGAAGGCGAACGGCGGCACCGAAGTCAAAACCATGGGCGACGGCTTCATGGCGTCCTTTGGAAGCGTCACCCGCGCCGTCGAGTGCGCCGTCGCCCTCCAGCGCGCCTTCGCTGAGCGCGAGGGCGAGCCGCTCAACGTACGTGTCGGCCTCAACGCCGGCGAGCCCATCGAAGAAGACGGCGACCTCTTCGGTGCCACCGTCATCCTGGCTTCGCGGATCGCGGCCAAGGCGGACGGCGGGGAGATTCTGGTGGCGGACACAGTGCGCGGCCTCTGCTCTGGCAAAGGCTTCCTCTTCGCCGACCGCGGCGATTTTGTGGCGAAGGGGTTCGAGGAGCCGGTGCGAGTGTATGAGGTCAGCTGGCGCCACACTACAGTTAGTTAGTTCCGTATGTCGGCGCCTAGCCCGCCGCAGCCGATGTTGGCAACGCGGACCTCAGCGCCTGCATCGTGGCGGCGGCTGCAATGTCCATCGCCTCCGTGCTGCGTGTCGCTCTGCACAGGATGAATGCACCCTCGAGGCTGGCGATGAGGAGGATGGCAAGCTCGCGAGCTTGGCTTCCGGGCACCCCGGCGGTCGCGAAATGCGCGGCGCCCGAGGCTATCCAGCCCTCGAACACGTCCGCGGTTGCCTCGCGCAGGGGCTCGCTCGTGCTGGCAACTTCGAGGGCAACGGTGGCGATCGGGCAGGCGTCGGCGTAGTCGCTCTGGCGCAGCACTTCCGCGGCGCCGGAGAAGAAGTTACGAACGCCGGTAAGCACGTCCGGAGCGGCACCGATGATCGTCTCAGAGAGCTCTTGGTACATGCGGCCGGAGCGCCGGATCACATCCTGGCCCAACTGCTCCTTACCACCAGGGAAGAAGTGATAGATGGAGCCAAACGGTGCTTGTGCCTGGGCGACGATCTGCTTCATGCCGGTTCCTGTGTATCCGTAGCGGGCGAAATAGCTCCGCTGTCGCATCCAGAATTCTATCCTTTGTTGTCTCCAATTGTGCCTCCCATAGGAACTTGCGCCGTGGTTTTCACCAGTCTACTATACGACTAGGTAGAACGCTCTAATGCACGAGGAGTCTGTGATGTTCGGATGGATAGTGAGTCTCATGATCCGTCGAGCCGTTCGCCGCATGAACGCAGGCGACGTTGCATCGATGCTGAGTAGCTACTCCACAGGCGCGCTGCTTGTCTTCCCTGGCAACCACTCGTGGGGCGGCGAATACCGCGGGAAAGCCCGCATCGAGGAATTCCTTCGGCGGTGCGTGAGTGTCGGCATCAAGTTTGAGGTCGAGGACATAGTGGTAAGCGGATGGCCGTGGAGCGCGAAGGTCTGCATCCGCCTCTCGGACAGGGCCGTTGCGCCTGACGGCACAGTGATCTACTCCAACCGAGCGCTGATTTTCGCGAAGATGGCCTGGGGCAAGATCCAATTCCAGGAGGACTACGAGGACACGCAGAAGGTTGTGGGGCTTGATGAATACCTGGCTGCTCATGAGACTGCCGTTGCATGAGCGCTAGTCTTTGAATTGGATTCTGTCCTGACAAACCGGCCAGTAACCTTCTGGTTCCGACGCAGTGCAACGACGAACACTAAGTGGCGTTAGCGTTGCCAGAGCCTAGAAGGCAATCGTCCCGTCAACTGATTGTGAATTGCAACACGCGCCCTCGGCGACTGTCCCTGCAGTCGGCGCTATTCAGAGGAATCATGCGGCGACGCACAGGTCAGGACCACAGGCGGACTAGACGCGCCACGGGAAACCTGACACCTTCTAGCGCGGATCGGTTTGACATGCCTCGCGGTTGGTGGTGGAGTGCTGATGGCAACGCGGGGGCGCATGCCTTCTTACGGAGCTGTGGCATCCGGGAGGGCAAGACCTCGAGTTATGGAACTCACCTAGGGGGTTAGGTGGGCTTCGCCAATTCTTTGGAGGTCGCTCAACACTGACCCCACCAACTGGCGTTTGTTACTTCGCCTAAGATCTGTCGAAGGCGTTGAGCTTCGTTTAACTCAGGGTCTGTGCGTCGAAGTAGTGAGCACCAGCTTCGAGATCCCGAATGTCGCCGCTGCTGAACAGCGTGCGCTTGCTGGTGACGCAGCGCGCTCGACCCACTGGCGTAAGGCGGTAGCGGCCGGGGGGATGCTCCAGGTGCCCATTCTTGACGAGCGCCTCTAAGGCACCCTGCAACGTGACCGAGAAGTCCGGCCCGTCGACCAGTGCGGCGAACGGAGCGAATAGCGGACCCTGTGTAGCCAAGCCCTTGAATATCTCGCCCAGGGCCTGAGTATCGTCCGTAAAGTGATCGCGCTCAATGGACGCCAGCATGCCAGACAACACTTCGTCGATGGTATACCGCATGGATCGAGCGCCCGATTCTGGATTCTGCGCCAAGCTGCACCTCTCTGGCTGTCAGACCTACGATTGGATCCGGCATCAGCATAGCCTGCGGTCGTGCACTTGGGCGAGCTAGAGGCGCACGCTAACCGGCCTTAGTGTCCACTCGGCCTGCCGGAACAACGCCGCGCAGCCGGACAAGTATCAACCGACGGTTACGATCTGGCCAACGGCAGGACAAGTAACGTCCGCCGGGTTTGGCTGCGGCAGCTCCTCTACGTAGGCGAGGATCGCCAGGACGCCTTCCGGCGCGTTGAACTCGAAGCAGAGCACGTCCCCCCATTCTCGCTGGACGCCGTCGATGACGTAGCTTGGACCGATTTCAGGGCAACCGGTCGGGGTGGGTAGCGGCAGGTCCGCCTGGCCCACTAAGAGTAGAAGAGCGTCAACGCCATCGATGTCTTCGGTGCAGTCGTTGTCTCCCCAGTAGTGCAGTTGCGGGCAGAATGCGCCACCCGGGAGGCAGACCGGAGTCTGAATCGGCGTCGACGAGTGAGTGGTGCTAGGGACAACCGTGGCCGTCGGCGTCGGCGTCGGCGTGGGTGTGGCCGTCGGAGTTGGCGTTGGCGTAGGCGTTGGCGTCGGAGATGGAGATGGAGTCGGCGTCGGCGTGGCCGGCACCGCGAATGGTGCGGAAAATTCAGACGTGCTGCCGGACAGATTCGTGTTCGTCGCAGTCACGTGTGGCCCTGTCACCGGTCCGTCGAAACTCCAATGCCCGTTGGACTCGGCCTTGACCGTTCCCTCGAACTTCTTGGCCTCGTCCGCGGAGTCTGAGAAAATCTCTACGTGGCAGAAAGCGCAGGCGGTTCCGCTCGCCGAGCCGACGGCGGTGATGACCGGCGGAGCGACTTCGCTATTGCCGCCGTTGATGTTCTCTATGCCTTTGCCGGTGTTGTCGTGTATCGAGTTCCCCCAAATCAGGTTAGACACGACGTTCCCCCCGAATCCGTCCACGCGAACACCGTCTCGGCCGTTGAAAGCGATCACGTTGCCGTCTTCGGATGTCCCGCCCACGACGTTGCTCGTCGCGCCGGAAAACTGGGAAACGAATCGACGCCGTCGAAGCCGTTCGGAAGGGCGCTGACGCCGTCCGCCTTCGTGCCGATGAGATTGCGCTTGATTTGGACGGTGGAGGAGTCCCAGACGTCTATGCCATAGCCGCCGTTTCCTGAGATCACGTTCGTCGTGCCGGCGAACGTCCCGCCCAC
This sequence comes from Dehalococcoidia bacterium, assembly GCA_041481535.1. Taxonomy (GTDB): domain Bacteria; phylum Chloroflexota; class Dehalococcoidia; order SM23-28-2; family RBG-16-64-32; genus DATKKM01. The sequence goes on from JBGPBZ010000033.1 coordinate 5,394, forward strand.
CGTCGAACCGTCGGCTGCATAGAGGAGGACGCCGCCGTCGGTGTTTGGGATCGCGGCGGTTCCAGCGGCGTTTGTGCCGATGAGGTTACCTTGGACGAGCCCGCTGCCGCCGGCGAAATCCACGCCAGAGAAGCCATTCCCCGAGATCACGTTGCCCTGCCCCAGCGAGCTGCCGCCCACGAAGGTCGAGTCAGCGAAACTACGGATGCCCTGGCCAATGTTGTGTATCTGGGCGGTGCCCGCGGCGTTGGTGCCGATGAAGTTACCCTGGATCGTCGCGCCCGTCGCGGTAGTGTCCAGGAAGATGCCGACGCCGTTGCCGGAGATCAGGTTGCAGTCGCCGGTGCAGGGGCCGCCGGGCGTCGTGCCGGTGGGGCCGCCGATCGTTGGCGTAGAGCCGGTCACGGACACACCATCGCCGGATACTGAACCGGCTGCTGTACCTGCGGCGGTGGTGCCGATGTAGTTGCCGCGCAGGAAGACGGAGTTGGCTTCGACGCGGACTTCGTCTCCGTTGAAGTCGTGGATGACGAGATTCTTTATCGAGGTGCCTGGGGCGGTACTGGCGACTTTGATTCCGTTGCCGATTACGCCGCCGCCGTTGACCTCCACCTTCGGGGAGCCGCCGTCTATGGACATCTGTTGTGTGATCGGAGGCAGAGGTGATCCGACGTTGATCGTGCGTGAGCCTGATAGCGAGAACACAATGCCACTGCTTGCGCCTCCTAGCGGCCCGCAGTACGGGTCGCCGAATGCGAGGCCGTTAGCGTTGGTCATGGCTTCACGAAGCGAGCAGATGCCGTTGTTCGCAGTGTTATCGTCGGTGGCCGTATCCACGATGTAGAGGACGGGCGCGACGGCCGTGGTAGCCTCGGGGGAGTGGAGGACGAGTGGCGCGGGCGCGACGACGAAAAGCAGAGCGGCGAGAATCAGGACCGGCTTGGCGCGCATCTAGGACCCCCTTCCTCAAGAAGAGAAGTGGGCCGAAGTATATCAAGCCTTCAACCAGGCAGTCGAGAACATGCCTCCGTCGACGCTAACTATCCTTAGTGTGCACGCCAGCTCACTTCGTACACGCGCACCGGCTCCTCGATCCCCTTCGCCACGAACTCGCCGCGGTCGACGAAGAGGAAGCCTTTGCCGGAACAGAGCCCGCGCACGGTGTCGGCGACGAGTATCTCGCCGCCTTCCGCCTTCGCCGCGATCCGCGAGGCCAGTATCACCGTCGCGCCAAACAGGTCGCCGTCCTCCTCGATGGGCTCGCCGGCGTTGAGGCCGACGCGGACGCTCAGCGGCTCGCCCTCCCGTTCGGCGAAGGCGCGCTGAAGGGCGATGGCGCACTCGACTGCCTTCGTCACCGAGCCAAACGAGGCCATGAAGCCGTCGCCCATCGTCTTTACCTCCGTGCCGCCGTTGGCCTTCAGCACTTCTCGTGTGATGCGCTCGTGTTCGCGGAGGACATCGCGCCCCTTCGCGTCACCGAGGCGAGACATCATTTCGGTGTGACCAACGAGGTCGGTGAAAAGAAGTGTGCGGAAGGCGCCCGCGATCGTTGCAGTCGAGTCCCCTGCGCCAGCGACCTCTTTACCGTGAACCTCCTCCAGGAACTCCACGATGCGAGCCCTCATCAGCTCGTCGTCCGCGAACCAGGCGTGGGATCCTTCGAAGATTGCTGACTGCGCACCGGGGATCGTGGCCGAGAGGCGCGTGATATTGGTGCGGTGTTCGCGGATCATTTCCGCGCTTGCCGGTATCTTGTATGGAGGCAGCCGCCGGTGCAAGAGGAGGGTTGGGCAACGAACTCTCGCAGCGGCGGCGCCGGCGTTATGCTGCACTATCATCTCGTTCTGTCGCATCAGATCTTCAAGGTTGGACGACTCGACGTAGAATCGCGCAATCCACGCTGCGTTTTCATGAGCTTCGAGCCCCATCTGGACCACTGCGATGACCGAGGCTAGGACCTCCCAGCCAAGACGTGCCGCAACTCCGAAGAGGTCATTGACGCTTCGTGGGAGGATCGAAGACTCCGGATCGAAAACCGGATAAGGAAGGATGAGGGCACTCACACGCTCCGGATACGCGGCGGCATACTCTAACGCCAGCAGGGTGCATTGATAGGGGAAGAGCAGGGTGGCTGCCTCAAGCTGGAAGTGCCGACGCACGGCTTCGAGGTCGCGCACGTACGCCTCCATCGAAACGTCCGGGACACCTCTTGTCGAGAGTCCGAGTTTCGGAAATCGTAGCGAATGACGGTAGTGACCCTGGCGAGCGCCTCGAAAGTGGGCGCGAGCGGCGGAAAGGCGAGGTCCAATTCGAAGTTCGAGAAACTCAAGGACGAGAACTGCACGATGAGCGGTGGACCGCTGCCGAACTTCGTGCAGGCGAGGCTTACCCCGTCGTCCGTGGTCACGTACTCAATGCGCGGTTCCATAGCGCGAATTGTACAACCGGTCAGCGCAGAAGTGCGCCCTCATCGAAGGCGTCACTAATCACGGGTTATCGTTACGACGGGTCCACTTTGAACAGACGGACCGGGTCGGCGATTCCTTTGAGCGCCTGTTCGCCGAGATCTTCGAACACGACGCCGGCCGACGTCCGGGCCAGCGAACGCACGGTGTCCGAGACCAGCAGCTGGCCGGGCGCCGAGAGGCTGGAGATGCGGGCGGAAATGTTCACTGCGCCGCCGAAGACGTTGTTCTCCTCACGGATGACGTCGCCGGCGTGAATGCCGAGGTGCAACGCCAACCCGCCGTCCGACCCCGCCTTCCCGCACGCCAGCGCCGCCTCGATCGCCTTCGCAGCGCTCGTGAACGTGGCGAGCACGCCGTCGCCGAGTGTCTTGGCATCGATGCAGGTGCCGGAGTGTTCTCGGATGATGGCGCGCATCGCCTCGTCGAGGGTGCGAGCCTTCTCTCGAAAGGCCGTATCGCCCAGTTCTTCGGTGAGCCGTGTCGAGTCCACGACGTCGGCAAACAGAATTATGGCGGTGCCGGAGTTGGCATCAACGGTTGAAACCTTCGCGCGGGATCCGTAGGAGTCATCGAGAAAGTCGAGAATCGGCCGAGCAACAGACTCCGAATCGCCGAACCACGGATAGTGAAGTGCGCCGTCTAGTGGAATAAACCTTGCGTTCCCTAGATGGAGTGCGAGTTCTCGCCCCATTCGAAACGGTACCGCGCGGTCGCCTCGGCGGTGTAGAACTAGGGTCGGCGCCTTTATGCTGGGCAGCAGATCCCGGACATCAACGCCATAGCTCAGCTCGATTAGTCTGGCGACCGTTTCGCTGTCTGCAGAATCACCCTCGTCGTTGGCGATTCTCTCCAACATTTCGTTGCTCACGCCGGAAGATACGATGTCCGCCAACATTCGTCGAGCAATTCCCCAGTGCGAACGAACCATCCCCACAAGAGAGTCCTTCACGGCCTCCGTCGTAAGGTCGCTCCCATGGCCAAACGTCCCGTAGAGAATGAGCTTGGAGACCTTCTCGGGCTGTCGAACTGCATAGGTGATCGCCGCAGGCCCTAGATGAAAGGTTCCCATGAGGGCGAATTAATCGGCCCCAGCAGCTTGCACCACGGCTTCCAGGTCTCGAACGTCGGCCTCAAGGCCAAGTTCATCGCAATCCCGATCAGACAGGCCGGTCCCCCGTCTGTCGTAGCGGATGACTCGATGCGTGCGCGAGAACTCTGTGTACAGCGGTCCGCCGACGGAGTCGTCCAGTATGAAGCTAAGACTTTCCCAACTCGTCGGCGTAGTGATCAGCAGATCGCCTGCACCCATGGCGGCATAGGCTATGCGCACACCGTCCGCAGACTCGGCGTATTGAACGCGTGGCTCCACGCCGCGAATTGTACAGCCAGAGTGGCCGACGGACGCGGAGCACAAGCCATATGCTTCCAGGACAGATGGCCCGGGGTAATGGAAGCTTAGGGCTCCCTTAGACACGAGAGAACCATAAGCATCCACGAATGTGACTGTTCGCCGATCAAGGAAATCGTATCTGGAGCGGGAGACGGGGATCGAACCCGCGACCCGCTGCTTGGAAGGCAGATGGCTGTCAGCCGGCATATCACTAACGAACGAACGTCATGCGCCCGATCGGAGGCTCGCCGTGTCCGAAGCAAATCAGATGGCTTGACGGTCTGGCAAGCCTGACCGAAACTTCTCATCAGATGCTCAGCACGGCCTGAGTCAGATGGCACCGATAGCTGAAGCGACAGGAGGCTTGCGATGACGCCTGACGAGACCGCCGCCCTGGCCAAGCTCGGCGGACGTGCTGCCGCCGGCGTCGCGTCGCACGTGCAGCAGATGCACCAAGGGATTTCGCGCCGGGTGTTCGACACGGTGGGAGTCCCCGCGGCGCCGGTGCGCCAAGTGCACGACACCGTGGCCGAACCCATCTATAGCATGGTGCGCGCCGGGCTGCGCGGAGCTGGGGAACTGACCGCTCTCGTGCTGCGCATCTCGGGCACCGGAGGACCGTCGCCATTGGGTGCAGAGCCATCGTCGAACACTGCGATCTCCGCCCTGAACGCCGTCGTTGGCCACGACCTCGCCGAACGCGATGACCCGCTCGCGATCCTGATGGCTGTCCGGGTCAGCGGCCGCGACGTGCCCCCCGAAACCACAACCCTCGCCGCCGCCTTCCCTGGCGCAACGCCACGCCTCGCCGTCTTCGTCCACGGGCTCGGTGAGCACGAGGGTGCCTGGGGCGTGGATGCGGCTGACGCCGGCCCGACGTACGGAACGCGTCTCGTCGACGATCTCGGCTTTAGCTCTATGTACGTGCGCTACAACACCGGGCAGCACGTGTCGACCAGCGGCCAATACCTCTCGAACCTGCTCGACGCGGTCGTTGCGGGATGGCCCGTCCCAGTCGAGCGCATCGTCATCATCGGTCACTCAATGGGCGGACTCGTTGCTCGCGCCGCGTGCGTGGACCGAGGCGCCAAGTGGATTCCGCTCGTCAGCGACGTAATCTACCTCGGCAGCCCTCACGGTGGCGCACTTCTCGCTCGGGCCGCCCGCTGGGCTTCCCATTTTCTCGAGAAGCTGCCGGAGACGCAGGCGTATGCGCCGCTGCTCGACGCCAGCCCGGGCATCCGCGACATGCGCTTCGGCTACGTCGCCGACGATGACTGGGCGGAGTGCGATGCCGGGACGTGCCTGCACGACCACGGCACTGACGTACCGCTCCTCGCCTCGGCGAACCACTACGCCGTGAGCGCCACCGTGGTGGACGATCCGGATTCACCAGCCGGCAGGTTGGTGGGCGACCTCCTCGTCCAGCAGGCGAGCGCCCACGGTCAGACCAGCCGCTCGAGACTGCAATTCCTTGACCGACTCAACGTGCCGGGCCGCCACCACTTCCACCTGCTGAACGACCCGTCGATCTACGCCGCCATGCACGATTGGCTCGCGCCGCGCACGCCGGGAGCGCCTCGCTGAACGCTCGAACTTTCCTCCTCCGCCCGGCGAATGGCGGGTACCGTTCCGCAAGCTCGTATACGAAGCCGGCCTGGACCCCGAGATGCCAGCAGGGCATGAGGCGGTCAGCAAGTTCCTCGACCCGGCGCTGAGCAAGAACGTAGAGGACGAAGCGATCTGGGATCCCGCCCGCCGCACCTGGCAGCTCGATCGATGATCCGGCGATTGATTGAGGCCCGACATCAGCCTCGTAAGTTCTCCAACATTTCGCTCGAAAATCGTCGCGAATTCGGGCCTAATTTTGCTACCCGATTGCTACCCAAATTTCGGACGGACGTGACACGCCAGGCGGTCACCCGGCACCTCGAGGTCCTGTCGGACGCCGGGCTCGTCCGGAGCAAGCGTCACGGCCGGGAGCGGCTGTGGGAGCTCGAGCCCAAGCGCATCGAGCTGGCGCAGCGCAGCCTCAACCAGATCTCTCGCTGGTGGGACGAGAAGCTGGATGTCTTGAAGGCCTCCGTCGAGGAATAGCCCTCGCTCCGCTCCGTCTGATAGCCTACGGCGCACCATGCACGTAGGCGTAAAGCTCGGGCTGACAACCGGGAGGGAGGCTGCGGACCTCGCGCAGAAGGCGGAGGCGCTCGGCTACCACTCCGTGTGGCTGAGCGAGCGCGTCGCCGTCCCGCTGGACAAACCGCACCCGTACGAGCCTTCGATCGATCCGTGGATTGGGCTGGCGTTCATCGCGGCAGCGACGCAGCGGCTGGTGCTCGGGACGACGGTGAGCCAAATCGCCCTGCGCGACCCGGTGCTGATGGCGCGCGAGCTGGCGACGCTCGACATCCTGTCCGAGGGGCGGACGATCGTCGGCGCGGGAGCTGGTTGGGTGGAGGCGGAGTTCGAAGCGACGGGCGTTGACTACGCGACGCGCGGACGGCGGTTGACGGAGTTCGTGCAAGTGCTGCGAAAGTTGTGGACGGCGCCGGAAGAAGGCTGGGACGGGAAGTTCTTCCACATCCCGGGCGTTGCACTGGTAAAACCGCACACGCCGGGCGGACCGCCGATCTACCTCGGCGCCGGCAGCCCGGCCGGGATACGCCGCGTCGCGAAGCACGGCGACGGTTTCATCGCCGTCACACTGCCGGTGGAAGCAGCGATGATCATGCGCAAGCAGGTGATGGACCAGCGCGAGAAGGCCGGCAAGCCACCGATCCCCGTCTGGGTGCAAGTCGAGCCGCCGGAGGCGATGGAAGCAGCGCACAACATCGGCAAGCGATACCGCGAAGCCGGCATCGACGGAATCGTCCTGTCGGAGCGGCGGGCGCGCGAGGCCGGGTTCCCGGCGGGCGATGACGTATCGCGCGCGCTGATCGAAGCCGCCGCGGGCTAAGCTTCCGCCGCCGGCAACCACATCCGGAACGTCGACCCCTGCCCGAGCGTGCTCTCCGCCTCGACGCGGCCGCCGTGCGCCTCCGCCGTGTGCTTGACGACGGCCAGGCCGAGGCCCGTGCCACCGGCACGCCGCGCGCGGTCCGCCTTGAAGAAGCGCTCGAAGACACGCGGGAGGTCTGTCGGCTCGATGCCGGCGCCGTTGTCGCTGACTTCGATCATCACGCCGCCATCGTTCGGCTGAGCAGAGATGCGCACCAGGCCGCCTTCCGGCGTGAACTTGATCGCGTTGTTTATCAGGTTGACGATGGCGCGCTCCAGGCTGACGCGATCGCCGCTAACGCGCGGCAGGTTGTCGCCGATGGCGACGGAGAGCGCCACGCCTGCCTTCTCCGCTTGCGGGCGAAGGCGGTCGGCCGCGGTCTGGACGGCGACCGTCACGTCCACCGGCTCACGTGCCATCGAGAGCTCACCGGACTCGATGCGCGACAGCTCGAGCAGCTCCTCCACCATCTGCACGAGACGATCGACTTCGCCGTCTGCGCGCTGCAGGAAGTCGCGCGCGGTCGGCTTGTCGTCCATCGCGCCGCCCTCCAGTGTTTCGATGACGGACTTGATCGCGGCGAGCGGAGTCCGCAGCTCGTGCGAGACGTTGGCCACAAAGTCGCGGCGCACCTGTTCGACGCGTTTGACGTCGGTCATGTCGTGGAAGACGACGAGCGAGGACCAGGCGCCACCGCCGACGATCGGCGTAATGATCGCGCGCAAGAAATGGCGGTTAGGGCGCTCGATCACATAGCTGTTGCTCTCCCCGCGCTCACGGCTGGCGCGGAGGCCTTCGATCACTTCGGCGTCGGGCATCATCCAGACGAACGGGTGGCCGATGATCTCCTCCGGATCGCGGTCGAGCAGGTCACGCACAGCGGCGCTGGCAAACGTGATGTTGCTCTCGCGGTCGAGGGCGACGACGGCGTCGGGGCTGGAGTTGATCGCAGCCATCAAGCGGCTGCGCTCCTGCGACGTCTCCGCGACCAGCGTTTCGAGCCGCGCGGCCATGCGGTTGAACTCGGCGTAGGCGAGGCCGATTTCGTCGTCCGGCCCGGCGTCGAGGCGCACCGTGAACTGCCCCTCAGCGATCTCCCGCGAGGCGCCCGCCATCACGCGCGCCGAACCGCCGATCGAGCTAATCGCAGTAATTAGCAGTGCGAGACCGGCTGCAACCAGCGCGGCCACGACAACGACGACAACAGCAGATGCGCCGCCGAAGATGAGAGCGATGATGGTCGCGATGACGAGGACGGCGGCAGCGGATAGCGCGCGTGTGCGGAAGCTGCGCACGCTACCCCTCGAACCGGTAGCCGGTGCCGCGAACGGTGATCAAGCGCAGAGGGTTCGCCGGATCGATTTCGATCTTCTGCCGCAGCCAGCGGATGTGCACGTCTACCGTGCGCGTGTCGCCGGCGAACTCGTAGCCCCAGATCTCGTTCAGCAGTTGCTCGCGCGAGAGCGCGCGGCCGCGGTGGCGGAGGAAGTGGAGAAGGAGCTCGAACTCCTTGGGCTTGAGGTGCAGCGGTGAGTCTCCGCGGAAGACTTCGCGCCGCGTGAGGTCCGCGCGCAGGTCGCCGGAACTGACGACGTCGGCGTCCGGCGCCGGCGACGTCTCCGAACGTCGCAGCAGCGCACGCACGCGGGCGAGCAGCTCCTGCATCCCGAACGGCTTCGTCACATAGTCGTCCGCGCCGACTTCGAGGCCGACGACTTTTTCGATCTCGGCGTCTTTCGCAGTGAGCATGAGGATCGGGACGCTCGTCTCTTTGCGGAGGATGCGGCAGACCTCCAGGCCGTTGACACCGGGCAGCATCAGGTCGAGCACGATGAGGTCGGGGTTGCCGGCGCGCGCCTGGCTGAGCGCCGCCTCTCCGTCCGACGCCGTCAGCACCTGGTAGTTTTCGCGCTCCAGGTTGTACTTGAGGGTCGCCACGAGGGTCGGCTCGTCGTCAACGATTAGTATTTTCTTCACGGGGCTGGCTCGACCTGATTATAGGGGCCTCAACCCTCCGTGGCCGCCGGACCGCCCGCCAGCTCCGCTGCCCCGGCCTCGACTCGGGAGGGCTCGCGGAACACGGCGTAGCGGACGACCAGGCCGGACAGGATCACGGCGCCGCCAATCATCGTCGCTGTAGAGGGGTTTTCGCCGAAGAAGAGAGCGACCCACAGCGGGTTGAGCACAGGCTCGATGAGGGCGATCAGGCTCGCCTCAGCGCCGGGAACGTGGGCGATGCCGCGCGTGAACAGCACATACGGCAGCGCGAACTGCACAGCCGCCATGATCACGAGCAGACCGATATCGGTTGCCGACACGTCCCAGACGGAGGGCACCGCGGCGAGGATAACGACCACTCCCAGACAGTTGACCAGCGTAATCGCCACGGCGTCTGCGTAACGGAGGCGGCGCAGCCAGATGAAGAACAGGCCGTAGAAGAAGCCGCTGCCCGCGCCCAGCGCCAGCCCCTTCGTCTCGCCGGAGCCAGAGTTGCCGAGGAACAGCACAGCGATGCCAGCAATGCAGAGGCCAAACGGCAAGAGCTCTCGCGTCCGCAAACGCTCGCTCAGAATGAACGGCCCGAGGATGGCCACGTAAATCGGCGCGGTGTACTGGAGGAAGATCGCGTTCGCCGCCGTCGTCTCCTTCGTCGAAGCGACGTACATCACGAGCAGCAGCGCGAAGAAGGCGATCGAGACGCCGGAGTCGAATACGCCGGGCGCGCGGCGGCCGCGGATGAACGGCAGCAGAAAGAGCGAAGAGAAGAGGCAGCGGAAGAAGACGATCGACATGGCGCCGGCGTCGATCTCCTTAATGAAGAAGCCGCCCAGGCTCCAGAACGCCGCCGCGGCGAGGAGCAGCATGCGTGCGGAGAACGGCGACGGTTGCTTCCAGGCCCGCGCGATGGCGCCGAACATGCGCCCACGATACAGGCACACCGCCCCACGTTGTAGGGGCGAGGCGTCCACCGCACCTCGATAACGTCCCGCGCCTGATGACACTGCATCCCGGAACTACAGCACACACAAGACACGCCTCGCCCCAACGCCGCGGCAAGCGCCGAACATTCCGCTCTACTGTTTGACGCCCTTCCCGCTGCGAACCTAACATTGGGAATGCTCGTGGGCGATTAGCTCAGCTGGTTAGAGCGCACGGTTCACATCCGTGAGGTCGAAGGTTCGAGTCCTTCATCGCCCACCATTTTCTTGCCTGTTAAACTCGATTCCCTGTGGCGGGGTAGCTCAGCGGCAGAGCAGAGGCTTCATAAGCCTTGTGTCGAGGGTTCGAATCCCTCCCCCGCCACCAATACACTCTCCATGTTCACTGTGTACGTTCTTCGCAGCCTTCGACACGGTCGCAGATACACCGGCTTTACTTCGAGACCCGTGGATGAAAGGCTCGAGGAGCACAATCGTGGGTATCCACGTGGCTGGTCATCTCGCAACGGTCCTTTCGAGCTCATCTATTCCGAAGAACACATCTCTGAGCACGACGCGCGAGCGCGCGAGAGATTTCTCAAGTCAGGTCAAGGGAGAGAGTGGCTCGACGAGCGGTTGGCGGGGTACCCGCCGGAGGCGGGAGAGGCTTCATAAGCCTTGTGTCGAGGGTTCGAATCCCTCCCCCGCCACCATCCCTCCCTCTCGCACCTCGCACCTCGCACCTCAAACCCTCGCCCCTCTATAATCGGGCGCATGCCAGACGATATCTCACCGCAACTGGCGCGCCTGCTCAAGCTGCTACAGCTCGATCAACTGGACAAGGACCTCTTTCTCGGCGACCCCGGGAAAGGGGAAGGGCGGCTGTTCGGCGGGCTCGTCGCGGCGCAGTGCGTGACGGCGGCCTACCGCACGGTGGAAAGCGGGGCCATTCATTCGATGCACGCGTACTTCCTGCGGCCGGGGCGGCACGACGTGCCGATCCGCTACGTGGTGTACCGCATCCGTGACGGCAAGACGTTTACGACGCGCGATGTGGTGGCGTACCAGGCGGGCGAGGCGATCTTCCAGATGTCGTGCAGCTTTGCGCGGCCTGAGGAAGGCGTCTCGAGCCAGGGACGGCCGATGCTGGAAACGCCGGGCCCCGACGGCCTGCCGGAGTGGGACATGGTGCGCCCGGACAAGGCGATGCGCGAGATGATGAAGCGCTGGCGCCGCGAACGCCCCATCGAGATGCGCTTCGTCGGCCCGCTGGAGCCGCCGGAATCGGGCCTCGTACCCCCGCGACGGCTCTGGATGAAGCCGAAGGGAATTCTGCCGGAAGACCCGGCGATCCACGCAGGCGTTATCGCCTATTCGACGGATATGAGCTTGATGAGTACGGCGTACTGGTCGCACCGCATACCGCAGACGTGGAACCAGCAAGTAACGGCGAGCCTCGACCACGCCGTCTGGTTCCACCACCCGCCTCGCTTCGACGACTGGCTGCTCTTCACCAGCGAGAGCCCCATCGCACACGCCGCCCGCGCCCTCATCCACGCGACGCTACACCGCCAGGACGGGACGCATATGGCGTCGGTCGCGCAGGAGGGGCTGATCCGCCGTCCGCGCCCCGCGGCGGACGCATCGAATTCGCTGGCGTGACCCGTCATCCTGAGGCCGCAGCCGAAGGATCTAGCCCAACAACCACTACGCACCGCCCGGCGCGACACGCCAAACCTCTCAGGTTTCGTGGTCGGGAGTGAATTCGCCAGCGTAGGGGCCGTTCGCGAACGGCCCGACCGTCACTCGTGCGGGATGTACGGCGCGACGTGCCGGAAGATGTCCTGGATCGAGAACAGCAGCGTCGTCCCGTCGTGGTCGACGAAGGGGATATGGCGGAAGCCGCCGACGGCCATCTTGTGCAGCGCAACGGCAAGCGTGTCGTCCTCCCGCAGCATTACTGGGTCTGGCGTCATGATGTCTTGCACGGCCATCGCCATCAGATCGCGGTTGGGGCCGGCGGCCTTCATCATGATGTCGCGCTCCGTGAGGATGCCGACGATGCTCCCGTTGGCGTCGCGGACTAGCACGCACTCAACATGCTTATCGCGCATAGAGTGGATCGCCAGGAAAACGGGGTCGCCCCGTGAGACGCTGAGCGCCTCGTGCGCGCCGAGGTCGCACAGGTGCCCGCTGATCAGGTGCGCTTCGAGCTCACTGGCCGGCCGCGGCAGCTTCAGGTTGCTGAGGTCCGCGCCGCAGACCTGGCAGACGTCCGCGCCCTCAATGTTCTCCGCCCGGCAGTCCGGACAAAGAATGATGTTGCGGTCAGTGATTACTCCACGGTCCAAGTGTCACCTTCTGCCATGAGCGCGGCCAGGTCCCCTTCGCCCATAGTCTTGCGCGCCTCGTCGATCTGATCTTGCATCAACGAATCATACGTCCGGCGTTCCACCGCGCGAAAGATGCCCAGCGGCTCCGGGAATTCGGGCCAGTGCATGCGGCTCAGGATGAAGGCGTACGCCGGGTCTGCGCGCGTCTCGTCATGCACTAGAAGGTCAGCTTCCGTGACGCCATTGCCAAGCTGCACGATCTCCGGCTGCATGCCGTTGAGGCGAATGCCCTTATCGCCGTCCTTGCCGAAGATCATCGGCTTCCCGTGCTCCAGGAAGAGCACGCGGTCAGCGCGCACCGACTTGTCTGCGAACTCCATGTAAGCGCCGTCGTTGAAGACGTTGCAGTTCTGGTACACCTCGATGAACGACGTACCACGGTGCTTCGCGCCGCGCTCCAGCGTGTGCATCAGGTGCTGCTGGTCGATGTCCAGCGAGCGTGCCACAAACGTCGCCTCACTGCCGATCGCGAGGCTTACCGGGTTCAGTGGGTAGTCGATCGACCCGAGCGGCGAGCTCTTCGTGCGCTTGCCGAACTCGGAGGTCGGGGAATACTGGCCCTTCGTCAGGCCGTAGATGCGGTTGTTGAACAGCACAATCGTCAGGTCAACGTTGCGCCGCATGACGTGCAGCAGGTGGTTGCCGCCGATGCTGAGCCCGTCGCCGTCGCCGGTGATCACGAAGACCTGCAGCTCTGGGCGCGTCATCTTCAGCCCGCTGGCGATCGTCGGTGCGCGGCCATGGATGCTGTGGAAGCCATACGTGTTCATGTAGTACGGCAGCCGGCTGCTGCAGCCGATTCCGGAGATGAAAACGATGTTCTCGCGCGGCACGCCCAGCTCCGGCATGAGCTTCTGCGTCTGCGCCAGGATCGAGTAGTCGCCGCAGCCGGGGCACCATCGCACTTCCTGGTCGGAGACGAAGTCCTTGCGTTGCAGCGGAATGATCGGGTTGTCTCGTGTCTCGGTCGTCATCACACACTTACCTTGCTTCCGGCGCCTACCAGCTCGTATATCTTGGCTTCGATTTCGCGCGTCAGGAACGGCCGCCCGCTCACCTTGTTCAGCGTCTGCGCGTCCACCAGGAACTTAGCCCGGATCAGCAACGAGAGCTGCCCGAGGTTGAGCTCCGGGATCAGCACCTTCTCAAACCGCGAGAGCACGTCGCCGACGTTCTTCGGGAACGGGCTGAGGTGCCGCAGGTGCGCGTGCGAGACCGACAGGCCTTTCGCCTGCGCGCGCTGGACGGCGGTGTAGATCGCTCCGTAGGTGCTCCCCCACCCAAGGACGAGCAGCTCGCCGGACTGCGGGCCTTCGATCTGCAGCTCCGGGATGTCGTTCTCGATGCGGGCCACCTTTTCAGCGCGGAGGTGGACCATCTTGTTGTGGTTCTCGGCGTCGTAGGAGACGTTGCCCGTGATGTCCGCCTTCTCGAGCCCGCCGATGCGGTGCTCGAGGCCGGGCGTGCCGGGGACCGCCCACTCGCGGGCAAGCGTCTCAGGGTCACGGGCGTAAGGCTTGAAGCGCGCCGGATCGCTCGCGAACTTCGCTTCGATGCGCGGCAGGTCGGCGACGTCCGGGATGCGCCACGGCTCGGCGCCGGTGCCCAGGTAGCCGTCCGAGAGGAAGATAGTCGGTGTCATGTGCGTGACGGCGATGCGGAACGCCTCGATCGCCATGTCGAAGCACTCGGCGGGCGTGGCCGGCGCGACGATCGCGACCTGGCACTCACCGTTGCGCCCGAACATCGACTGCAGGAGGTCGGCCTGGTCAGTCTTCGTCGGCATGCCGGTGCTCGGGCCGGAGCGCTGCACCATCGCGACGACGAGCGGCACCTCCACCATCACGGCGAGACCAAGCGCCTCGCTCTTCAGGGCGAGGCCGGGTCCGCTTGTGCCGGTTAGCCCGAGCGAGCCGCCAAACGCAGCGCCGATGGCCGAGCCGATGGCGGCAATCTCATCCTCCGCCTGGAACGTCTTCACGCCGAAGTTCTTGAAGCGCGCCAGCTCCTGGAGGATGTCGCTCGCCGGCGTGATCGGGTAGCTCCCGTAGAACAGCGGCAGGCCCGACAGCTTGGACGCCGCGAGGAAGCCGAGCGCCGTCAGCTCGTTGCCGGTGACGTTGCGGTAGTGTCCGGGCGGCAGGTGCGCCGGCGGGACCCGGTAAACGGCTGGAAACAGTTCCGCCGTCTCGCCGAAGTTGTAGCCGGCCTTGAGGGTCGCGATGTTGGCGTCGCGGACCTGCGGGTTCTTGCCGAACTTGTCTTCGATCCAGCGCAAGGTCGGCTCGATCGGCCGCTCGTACAGCCAGAACATCAAGCCCAGCGCGAAGAAGTTCTTGGATCGGTCCATCTGCTTGGTGTTGAGGCCGCTGTCCTTCAGCGCGCGCAGGTTCATCGAGGTGACCGGCACCTGGATCACGCGCCAGCCGGCCAGGCTGCCGTCTTCCAGCGGGTTGGCGGCGAACAGCGCCTTCTTGAGGTTCGATTCCGTGAACTCGTCCTTGTTCACGATCAGCGTGCCGCCCTTCGGCAGGTCCGCCAGGTTGGCCTTGAGCGCGGCCGGGTTCATGGCGACGAGAACGTCCGGCTCGTCGCCTGGGGTGTAGATGTCGTAGCTGGAGAAGCTTACCTGGAAGGCGCTGACGCCGGGGATGGAGCCGGCCGGGGCGCGGATCTCGGCGGGGAAGTCGGGGATCGTGCTGACGTCGTTGCCGAAGACAGCGGAAGTGTTCGTGAACTGCAGGCCGGCCAGCTGCATGCCGTCGCCGGAGTCGCCCGCGAAGCGTATCGTTACACGGTCCAGCTCTTGCTCGGCGATCTGCTTATGACTGTTGCCCTTCATGCCGTCCTGCGCTGCCATCTTTC
>JBGPBZ010000034.1:0-20308 GCA_041481535.1 Dehalococcoidia bacterium
AAGACGGCTACGTCTGGTTCCAGGGCCGCGCCGACGACGTGATCAACACCGCGGGCGAGCGCGTCGGCCCATTCGAGGTGGAATCCGCGCTGGTCTCTCACCCCGCGGTGGCCGAGGCCGGCGTGATCGGCAAGCCCGACCCGGTAGCGATGGAGATCGTGAAGGCGTTCGTCGCGCTGAAGGACGGCTACGAGCCGAACGAGAAGCTGCGCCGCGAACTGTTGCAGTTCACGCGCAAGAAGCTGGGCGCCGGCGTCGCGCCGCGTGAGATCGAGTTCATCGCAACGCTGCCGAAGACGCGGTCCGGCAAGATCATGCGGCGGCTGCTGAAGGCGCGGGAGCTGGGCTTGGCGGAGGGCGACACGAGCACGCTGGAGGATTAGCGAACACGCACATTTGTGCTACACTCCTGCCGATGACGATCGGTGCTAAGAGCAAACGCTGGAAGGAAATCCAAGATCTGGTTGGGCGAATCGAAGCAGCCCTCGGACCAGACGCCGCCGTGACGTCTCCAGATCATCTCATCGATAAGACAACAGGTCTTTCGAGGGAGGCTGATGTCTCGATCCGCCAGATCATCGGCAGCCAGCCTGTTCTCATCATTGAGGAATGTCGGGATCGCTCGAAGAAAGTTGGCGTCGGATACGTCGAGGAAGTCGCAACTAAGCGAGGAAACGTGGGGGCCGATCGAGCTGTCATCGTCAGCACGGTCGGCTTCACGAGAGGCGCAATCAAGAAGGCAACATTCTACTCGATCGGTCTGATGACCCTGACAGAGGCGTTGGAAGCAGATTGGACTGATTGGCTGCTACCAACCACAATGACGATCCTTTACAATCGCTCGAATGCTCTGAACATTGAGTTTATTCTCGCGCGTGATTCCGACAGGGAAAGCCTTTCTCACGAATTCAACATATCCAACCCGGAGAGAGTCGCGCTGCTGCGCGCCAACGGAAATGTATGGGGCAATGTCGGAACCGCGTTTGTCGGGGCCGCAAATAACATTGACGCGTTCGGATCGATAGCGCCGGGAGATCCAAGGGTTCGTTCCAAGTTTGGAACGCGATTTTCAGACGGGCCGGTTTTCATCCAGATTGAGGAACGACTAATAGAGATCCGACAACTGAACTTCGACGTTGAGCTTTGGGTCGAGGCGAAGGAAATGCCGTTCGAGCGATACTCATACGCGGATCCCAGCGGCGGAGCCGACATCCGCTACGCGGACGTGTGTTTCGACGTCACAACAGGCGATCGTCAACTGAGGAGCCGCGTATATCTCGTGAAGGGACCTCAAGGCACCGGAGTCTTTGCGGAGATCACGCCTGACAAGACATCAGACGAACTTACCTCCACCTAGCGTCAAGCCTATCCTCGACGCGCTCCTCCCCGCGATCCGTGACGCCCTGCCCAACAACCTAGTCGGCATTTACCTCACCGGCTCCCTCGCCCTCGGTGACTTCGATCCCGCCACCAGCGACGTCGACGTGATCGTCGTGACCGAACGCCAGGCGTCGGAGGCGGAGTTTGCGGCACTGGCGGCCGTGCACGATCGCATCCCACCAATCGGCAACGCGTACGGCCAGGAGTATGAGGTCTTCTACATCGACCGCGAGACGATGCGGCACTGGGCGCCGGGGCATCGCCATCTGAGGGCGGAGCCAGACGCCGCGCTCCACTGGGAGGCGCAGCGAGCGAACTTCGTGATCGAACGCTGGGTGTTGCGGGAACGAGGCGTGACACTGCTCGGCCCCGAGCCGAAGACGCTGATCGATGCGGTGTCGGCGCCGGAGATGCGGGAGGCGGCTCTGTCCGAACTCAACATTCGGATCGACGACTGGGCGGGCGGGCAGCCGATGCCGGCCTGGCTCGGGCACCGTGGCGCGCAGGGGTTCGAGGTGGAGACAGTGTGCCGGGCGCTGTACACGCTAGCTACGGGTGAGCTGTGCTCTAAGCAGCAGGCACTCGACTGGGCGAAGGCGGAGTTGCCGGCGGAGTGGCGGCCGCTGCTGGAGTGGGCGCAGCAATACAAGAAGGACCGGACGCGGGACGCGATTCGGGTGGAGGAAGTGGTGACGTTCGTGCGCTACGCGATTGAGCGCGCTAGTATGTCGGCGGAATGAGCGCTGGTTCTGGAAGAATGGCGGCCCGAGTCGATCTTGTTTCGAGCATTGTGATCGGCGCGTTCGGGCTGTTCACGTTCCTATTCGGGGTGTGGGCGCTGGTGGACGCGACGTCGTTCTACGACAACATCGCGAAGTTCGGGCAGTACAACCGGCACTTCTTGCACGACGTCGGCGCGTTCCAGATGGGGCTGGGGGCGTGCCTGCTGTTTGCCCTGGTATGGCGGAACGATGCGCTGCTCGCAGTGCTGGGCGGCGCGGCGGTCGGGGCGACGGCGCACGAGATCGCGCACATCTGGGACCACCAGCTTGGCGGGCGAGACGCCGATCCGTTCACGGTCGGGATCATGGCGGCGGTGTTGATCGCGACGTTTTTGTGGCGGCTGCGGTGGCGGTACCGGGCGGGTTAGCGGGTCAGAGTTATCTGATTCGCGCCAGCGGTCTCGGACCAGCCGAACAAGAATGTGCCATCGCTGGCATCGACGAATACCACCGCGAACTTGCGGATCCGCTGGGCTGGAGTGCTGGTGTCGTTGAGGCCGTAGTCTCCCAAGACCGGAGGAAGAGGTGCTGTGGCGGGATCGAGACTCACCGCCCAGACAAGTCTAGGTTCTGGGATGCGACCTTCGACCTTCAGGTTAATCAAATTTACTGCCAGCACCGAAACACTGTTGTCGCCACTTGTGGCAACGCCTCTCGCTTGTTCTGAGGAAGTCTTGGGATGTTCATCGTTAGGGGAAGCAGCGGTTGCGGTTATGTGCGCTCCCTCAAAGTCACTCCCAGTAACGTTCGGCAGCGACACTGTTTGGGCAGAGGATGACCCATTCATCCGAAAAATGGCGACCGATCCAACGACAACGACTAGGACAAGAATCACTCCGGCGGCAAGCGGATGCCTTTTCAACATAAGTCCTTCTTAGTCAATTGAAGCACTTCTGATCCCAAATATCTATCTGCGTAATGTTGACGACGCTACTTGCAAACTCCTGACTATATCCCGGCGATATGTAAATCGATGCAGGCACCGGATAATTGAAAAAGTGATTAACGCCGGGGCCTGTTTGATAAAACGCGTCCAATAGAGAGTCATGGTTCTGAGTTCCCCCGGGCATCTGGTTCCCCACATCTGTGATTTCGCCCGTAATTGTGGCCTGGTTCGGCACAAAATCAGACTGGATCTGCCAAAACAAGCCGTCCATCACATATGTGTTGAAGCTCAGACCGTCGTTGAAGTACTTTACTTCGTACTTCACCCACGCGCCGACGCCGTAGTTGTCAGGCAACCAGATCTCCTGAATGGTGCCGTTGTTGTTGACCGTCCAGGACGCGAATAGCGACCGAGTGCCATCGCTTTGGCCAGGGTGGCGCCACTTCCACCATCCAACCTGAGCGAAGTGGTGAACTCCACCAATCAGGTGATTGTCGGAAAGCATTACCCAAGCCGACGATATGCTGTCGTCATAGGTGTTAGCGACGTAGGGATTGTATTCTTCAATTTGCGCTCTTGTCTCAAAGACCGTCTCGTTCGGAGCGCGAAGCCATCCATCAAAGAAGTTACCGTGTTTGGGCGGCCTTACTATCTGGCAAGCGTCCACGGCGCGCGTTCCTCCAAAGAAACAGATCGCCACGCCAGCGCAAATCACTGCCGCGAAAGTAAGCCTCACCATGTTGCCCCTTTCGTTTCCTTTGGTGTCACCAGTAAACTCTCAAATCGATCTCTTTACAAGTCAGTCTCGGCCACATTCTGTAGCTTTAACCGATCCTCTCTAGCGGCGCGAAGGATAGGAGCAGCTTCTTGATGCCGGCCTCGCCCTGGAAGGCGACGACGACCTGGTAATCGCCGCCGGAGGGCTCGCAGGAGACGACGACGCCTTCGCCGAAGCGTTCGTGGCGGACGTGGTCGCCGGGGCGGAAGGAGTCGCCGGGGACGAACGGGCGGCCGTCTTCGACGACGCGCTTCGTGACGATCCGGCGGCCTGGGCCGAACTCCGGCGCGGTCCCGCGTGAGGACTGCTGGACGAGGTGCTGCGGGATGTCGGAGAGGAAGCGCGAGGCCGGGTGATGGCCGGAGAAGGCGCGCCGGAACGCTCGCACGAGGTAAAGGTGGAGCTTGGCGCGGGTCATGCCGACGTAGCAGAGGCGACGCTCCTCCTCGAGCTGGTCGGGGCTGCCGCTTTCGATTGATCGCATGTGCGGCAGGATGCCCTCTTCGAGGCCGTTGATGAAGACGACGGGAAACTCGAGGCCCTTCGCCGCGTGGAGGGTGATCAGCGTGACCGAATCGGACTCGTCCATTGTGTCGACGTCCGTTATCAGCGCCACGTCTTCGAGGAAGGAGGCGAGCGCGTGGTCGGGTTTGAGCTCGTCGTACTGGATCGTGACGGCGCGCAGCTCGTCGACGTTCTCCCAGCGC
This sequence comes from Dehalococcoidia bacterium, assembly GCA_041481535.1. GTDB lineage: Bacteria > Chloroflexota > Dehalococcoidia > SM23-28-2 > RBG-16-64-32 > DATKKM01. The sequence continues at coordinate 4,534 of JBGPBZ010000034.1, forward strand.
TCCTCGCCGTCCTCTTCGTCGGACATGATGTGCTTGCGGTAGTCGGTGCGGTCGATGATGGTGTCGGTCAGAGCCGAGAGCGTCGACGTCTTCGACAGCTCGATGAGCTCGTTGAGGATGCCGAGGAATCGCAGCAAGGCGCCGGCGGTGCGCTTCTGGAACGGGTGCGCGCCTGTCAGCGGGCCGTCGAGCGAATCGCGCTCGGCCTCCGCGACGACCTGGAGGGCGGCGTACGGAGGGATGCCTTTCTCACGCGCCCAGCGGTTGAGCTCTGCCAGAGTGCGGTCGCCGATGCCGCGGTGGGGGACGTTGATCACCCGCATCAGCGCCACGGAGTCGAACGGGTTCTGGATCAGGCGCAGGTAGGCGAGCAGGTCCTTCACCTCCCGCCGCTCATAGAAGCGCGTGCCGCCGACGAGACGATAGGGGATGCTCGCGCGGATGAACCGCTCTTCAACTGCGCGGGACTGGGCGTTGGTGCGGTACATCACGGCGATGTCCGAGTACTTCAACCCTTCATCGCGCATCAGGCGCTTCAACTCCTCGGCGACGTAGGCGGCCTCGTCTTCTTCGTCGTACGCCTCGTGCACGATGATCGGGCTGCCGGGACCATTCTCCGTCCAGAGGTTCTTCTCCTTGCGTTGCTTGTTGAGGGCGATCACGGAGTGCGCGGAGTCGAGGATGGTCTGGGTGGAGCGATAGTTCTGGTCGAGGATGACGACTCGGCCCTCGGGGAAGTCGTGCTCGAAGTTGAGGATGTTGCGGATGTCTGCGGCGCGCCAGCTGTAGATCGACTGATCGGGGTCGCCGACGACGCAGATGTTGCGGTGGCGCGAGGCCCACTGCTTGGCGAGCACATACTGCGCGATGTTGGTGTCCTGGAACTCGTCGATGTGGACGTACTCCCAGCGCGCGGTGTATTTCTCGAGCACGTCCTCTCGCTCCGTGTACAGTTGGACGACTTTACCGAGGATGTCGTCGAAGTCCAGCGCGTCGTTCTGCTCGAGGATGTCCTGGTAGCGCTGGAAGACGCGCGAGGTCACTTCCTGGAAGTAGTCCCCGACGAGCGCGGCGAACTGGCGGGGGCCCTGCAGCTCGCTCTTGGCGCGGGAGATGGCGGAGAGGACGGCGCGTGGCGCCACACGCCGCGGATCGAGGCCAAGGTCGTCCAGGGCGCGTTTGACGGCGCTGATCTGGTCCGCGTCGTCGTAGATCGTGAACGTGCGCGGCACACCGATCGCCTCGCCGTCGATGCGGAGGATCCGCGAGCAAACCGAGTGGAAGGTGCCGAGACTTATGTCGTGTCCGGCTTCCTCGCCGACGAGGGCGTAGACGCGGTCTCGCATCTCACGGGCGGCTTTGTTCGTGAAAGTGACGGCGAGAATGCGGCGCGGGTGCACCTTCTTCTCCAGGACGAGGTAGGCGATGCGGTGGGCGATCACGCGCGTCTTGCCGGATCCAGGGCCGGCGAGGATAAGCAGCGGCCCCAGCGTCTGCTCAACGGCTTCGCGCTGGCGTTCGTTCAGGCCTTCGAGGATGTTGGTGGAAGGGGATGTCATGGGAGGTGTGAGGTATGAGGCGCGAGGTTTGAGAGGGGCATGGCTCAATTGTACAAGTGTTCGGATTGGCGGTGACGGGCAGATCGCCCATTCCCAACAAATGCAAGACCGGCGTGCCGGGGGACACGCCGGTCAAGTTCGATAGACGCCGGATTACTGGACGAGCTTGGAGCCAGACGCCAGCTGCATGCCGATCGCCTGGAACACCGGATCGAGGTCCTGCGTTTTCGGCTGGTTGTAGAAGTGGCTGGCGTCGGTTGCCATGGCTGCTAGAAGCTGTGCTGCCGGCTTGTTGTTCCACGGACTGGCCGCGGTCTCGTGGGTGCAGTTCTCATCCACGCCGTAGCCGATCGTGTAGACCTCGATACCGGCGGCCTTGGCCTGGCTCGCCACCTTCATTGCGTAGTCGCACGGTCCGAGGGCGCCGGCGGCGGCCGCGGCAGCCGGGTTGCCGTAGACGTTGGCGGCGCCGTCCGTCTCGAGGATGATCCCGAGCGTGGCTCCCGAGCGGCCATTGGCATTCAGTTCGTTCATCGCCGCGCGCAGGGGTTCGGCCAGGTCTGTGTGCGGGCCCGGGACGTCGCCGTTGCCGGCGAGGTCCAGACACTGGGTGTCCTTCACGAGCTGGCTGCTAACGTTAAGCGATCCGACAGCGGTCGCGTAGTCAGCTGTCAGGTGGTCCGGAAGCCACGTGAGGTCGGCGTCCGTCCACTTCTCGACCGTGTCACATGGATTGCCGGAGTGGACCGGCGGCGTCACGGCGAGGCTAATCTGGTGGATGGCTGGATTGAATATCTTCATCAGTTGGATAGCGCCGTCTCTGGCGTTCTGCAGTTCCGTCTGCTGCATGCTACCCGTGTGGTCGAGCGCGACGACAGCGTCAACTTCGTCGCCCTTCGCGCCGCAGAATCCGCGGCAGCCCGCCGCCTGCACCGTGGTTGAACAACCACTCGCCCAGCAGATACCGCTGCCGCCCAAGACCGTGAGGATCGGCCCGAAGTAGGCAGGTGACTTGACAGTTGCTTTGACAACAATAGTGTCGTACTTGTTCGCGGCCGGGTTGCAGGCGACAGGTAGCGTCGTTGTGCACTGGAAGGTGATGTTCAGAGCGGCCGGGTCGAAGCCGTTGCGGGTGGCGTAGTCGCGGGCGACGACGGCGGCGGCGGTTGGGTCGTCCGGTAGCTCCTGCGCGGCGGCAAGAGCGGACGCGTCTACAACGTTCTGTGCGTTGCGTCGCTGCTCCATAAACATGCCGACATCGACGACCATCACGACGAACAGAATCAGAACGGCGATCATGAGCGTGAAGATGATGAGCGTCTGCCCCTCTTGTTCTCGTATCTTCATTCTCATCGGTACCTCCCCAGGCCCATCACAGTAGTTAAGATCTGGTTTATGTCGACTACCCTGATGGTAGGGCCGTACCCATAAGAGGTCACGTTGACCAGCGGTGAACGTTGGTGAAGAAACGGTCAATACGGTCTGAGTTCGAACGGCGCAGATAGGGACGAGGAAAGGGGAAATGGGAACGCGCGGGTTGGCGTTGGCCTACCCGCGCGGTGCGAAGGGGCAGGCAGCGCACTGAGGGAGCAACTGTTCCGACGTGACATCTATGGCCAGGCCCGCCTTGCGCAGCATCTCGAGCAGCGGCCACAGCGGGAGGCCGACGATGTTGCAGTAGCAGCCGTCGTAGCGCTCTACCGGCCGGAAGGCGTCGTCCTGGATGGCGTAGGCGCCGGCCCGGTCGAACGGCCCGCCGCAGGCGATCCAGGCTTCGATCTCGGCGTCGCTGTAGTCGCGCATGGTCACGCGTGTGATCGGCTGACGGGAAAGGACGCTGCGCGTCGTCGCGGGCATGAGCACGACGGACGTCACCACTTCGTGCGTACGTCCTCGGAGCGAGTGCAACATCCGCCACGCTTCGTCGGCGTCAACGGGCTTACTGAGCAGCATTCCGTCCAGCGCGACGATGGTGTCGGCGGCGATGATCGGCGCGCGCTCTTCGAGGAGGCGGGCCGCTTCGGCCTTCTCCTTCGCCAGCCGGTGTGCGACTACTTGCGGCCTTGACGAACCGTGCGCGTCTTCGTCGATGTCTGTGGGCCGTACGTCGAAATCGAGGCCGAGGCGCAAAAGCAGTTCGCGGCGGCGGGGCGAGGCGGAGGCGAGGACGAAGCGCGTCACGTGAGGCGGAGGCTCGCCACGCACTCGATATGGTACGTCTGCGGGAACATGTCTACCGGCGTTACGTCGAGCAGCTCGTAGCCGCCGTCAGCGAGCACGCGAAGGTCGCGGGAGAGCGTCGCCGGGTCGCAGGAGACGTAAGCGATGCGGGACGGCTGCGCTGCGACAACGGCTGCGATTGCGCGTGGGGCGGCGCCCATTCGCGGCGGGTCGAGAATGAGCGCGTCGATGCGCTCGTCGATCGTGGGGAGGATGTCTTCGACTTTGCCTTTGTGGTACTCGACGTTCGGCGAGTCCGCGATGTTGACCATAGCATCGTCAACTGCGGCCGACGATTCCTCGATCGCGATGACGCGACGGACGAGGGGCGCGAGGATGACGGCGAACGTGCCGACGCCAGCATAGGCGTCGGCCAGCGTTTCATTGGGCTCCAGCTCGAGGTGGTCGCGCACGAGGGCGATCAGGCGCTCGGCCTGCGGGGTATTGGTTTGGAAGAAGGAGGCGCCGGAGATGCGGAAACGGTGGCCCAGCAGCTCTTCGTGGTAGAAGCTGCCGCTGGAGGCAAGGTCAGCATCGATGTGGGAGACGTCGGGTTGGATGAGCACCTCGCCGGTGCGGACGCCACGGCGAATCGCGACCTGGTGGAGGCCGGAGCCGTGGCCCTGCAACCGGGGAAGCGCCTCGTTGATCCACGGGTCGGCGATCTTGCACTCATCGATGCGGAGGAACTTGTGCGTCCCGCGCCGCACGAAGCCGATCTCGCCGCGCGCCTTGGCCGAGAAGCGAATGTGGTTGCGGTATCCCCAGGGGTTCTCGCAACCAACGGTCGGCGAGACGGGCGGGCCCTCGAAGCGGCCGATGCGGCGGAGTTGTTCGCGGACGATATCTTGCTTGAGCTGCAGCTGTCGTTCGTACGAGATGTGCTGCCACTGGCAGCCGCCGCATTCCCCGAAGTAGACGCAAGCGGGCTCGACCCGGTCCGGCGAAGCCTCCAGCACCTCGACCGCCCGCCCGTGGAAGACGCCGGCGCGCTCGCGGTCGAGTTCTGCGACCACCGTTTCGCCCGGGAGGCCGCACTCGACGAAGATCGTGCGGCCGTCATCATGGGCGACGGTTCCGCCTTCGAACGCCATCTCTCCGAGCGTGAGGGTGACGCGTTCGGGCGGGTCGATGCGGGTCTGGCGGTTGCGGCGGCGGCTCATGGCGAACGTCTCTAAGTTCAGTCTAACGTGCACGCACCCGAAGCCTCAGGCATCGCCCGCGCGTTATAGTAAGTCGGAACTGTGTATCGGAATGCTATAATGTTCACAAACATGCGCAGATTTTCAGGGAGAACGGCCTGATGGCAGACATCGGCATACTGGCAGGACTAATCGCCGGTGTCTGGGCGCTGCTCCTCTGGCTCAGCATCATCGTCTGGGTCTACCGCGACATCCGCGAGCGCACGCGCGACCTCGGGTTGCAGGTGCTGGCGGTGTTCGTCGCGATGATGTTCTTCCCCGGCTTCAACATCCCCGGCCTCGCTCTGTACCTGATGCTGCGACCGCGGGAGACGCTGGAAGAGGCGTACGCCCGGTCGCTGGAGGAAGAGGCGCTGCTACGCGAGATCGGCGACGAAGGGATGTGCCCTTCCTGCCGCCGCTTCGTGGAGCGCACGTGGCGGCTGTGCCCCTTCTGCGCGACGCAGCTCAAGGACGTCTGCTCCCGCTGCGAGCAACTGCTGAGTTTCAACTGGGTCGCTTGCCCGTACTGCGGCACCGAACGACGCGGCACCCATGTGCCGCCACCCGCGGAGCCCGTCCCCGCTAGCCCGGCGATGCCATACCGCTCGGCGCCCACGTCTTCTGCCACTCGCACAGCTGCCGTTGACCCGAGTGCACAGCGGCGAGCGTCTCCGGCCAAGCGAATGGCGACGCGCACTCTGGTTGAAGGGGGCGAAGACGATGGGCTTTCGCCGACTGCAGACGCCGCCGGCCCTTCCGGCAGCTAAGACGCGGCGGAGCTCTGTAGCAGCGCGTCCAGATCGACACTCGCCAGCAGCTCTTCGATTCGCCGCAGCTTCTCGGGCGAGCCACTGAACGCGCCGGCGCCGAAGAGACCCTCGATCGCCGCGACCGTCTCTTTCGTGTCGAGCTTTGTTCGGAGGAGCGGGATCTCGCCTTCTTCGACTCGCTCCAGGACATAGGAGAGGATGGGTAGCCCGCCGGTCACGATCAGGCAACTGTCTGTGACGGCGTTGAGCGCTGCCAGCTGGAGGTCAGGCTTGTCGCTGCGGACGATGATGGCGTCGGCGCGCGTGAAGTCGAAGTAGGTCTGGCCCGGGTCGGCCGCGATCGAGGCTATGACGACGCGCTGGAGGGGCTTCTCCCGGTTGCCGTTGACGTTCGAACCTTCGGCGGCGAGAGCTTCGCGCACCTGGCCGATCGTTGGTGATGCAAGCAGCGCGTCTTCAGGGATGACCCCGAGCAATTTCACGCCTGCGGCTTCGTAGGCCTGGCGGACGGGCACGATGCGCTTGGCGGGTACGCGGTTGAGGATGACGAGGGCGTTGGGTGAAGCCGCGACAAACGCCGCGAGATCAGCCGGACTCGTGGCGGGCGTTGCGACGACGATGACTCGTGCATCGGGTTGCGCGGGGAGTTCGCCGGCGGGCGATTCTGCGATCTGCGCGCCGGCCAGCTTTCGGGCCAACGCGGCGGCGACCGTGGTCTTGCCTGCACCGGGCGTAGGGGAGGCGACAACGATGATGGCCATAACGTCTGTGAAGTTTAGCAAGCCGCCGCTGTAGGGGCGAGTTGGGGGGATCCCTCACCCCAGGCCCCTCTCCCGTGCGCGGCAGAGGGGCAATCGGTTATCGGTGGAGTGACGTTATTCTGAAAGCGGGTGACTCCGAGGCTGGAAAGCCCCGGCTACGCGGAAGTGTCGGCTACGAAAGGAGCGCCTGCTCCAGCCGCGTGTATTCCAGGTCCTGCGCGTCGGCGACGGGCTTGGAGGTAAGCTTGCCGTTGATGGTGCTGGCGCCGGCGGCGAGGGAGGGGTCCTCGCGGAGGGCGTCGAGGCCGCTGTCGGCGAGCTTGAGGATGTACGGCAACGTCGCGCCCGTGAGCGCTTCGGTGGAGGTGATCGGGACGGCGCCGGGCATGTTGGGGACGCAGTAGTGGATGACACCCTCCTCGACGAAGACAGGGTTGTCGTGGCTCGTCGGGTGCGACGTTTCGCAGATGCCGCCCTGATCGATGCCAACGTCGACGATGACGGCGCCTTCGCCCATCGACCGCACCATCGAACGCGAGATGAGTTTGGGCGCGATGCCGCCGGGAACGAGCACGGCGCCGATCAGAATGTCCGCGCCTGCGAGCTCGTCCGCAAGCACGCCCGGGCTCGTGACCCGCGTCGTGATGCGGTCACCCAGCTCCGCCGCCAACGCGGAGAGACGCGGCAAGCCCTTCGATGTCACGGTGACCTGCGCGCCGAGGGCGACGAGGACGCGCGTCGCGGCGGTGCCGACGGTCCCGCTGCCAACGACGAGCGCCCGGGCGGGAGAGACGCCCGCGATTCCGCCAATCAGCTTGCCTCGCCCAGGGCCGGGCTTCTTGAGGTGCTGCGCGGCGACTTCGCCCGCCATGCGACCCGCGACCTGGCTCATCGGGATGAGCAGGGGCAGCGAGCCGTCCCGAAGCTGCACGGTCTCGTAGGCGATGGCGTTGGTGCGCGAGTCGAGGAGGCGGCGGGTGAGCTCGCGCTCCGGCGCGAGGTGGAGGTAGGTGAACAAGAGGAGACCCGGTCGCAAGAGACCGAACTCGGGCGGGAGGATCTCCTTCACCTTTACGAGGAGATCGATGTTATCGACGACAGCTTTCGCAGCGTCGCACATCTTCGCGCCGGCGGCTTCGTACATAGCGTCCGGGAAGCCGGACCCGAGGCTGGCGCCGCGCTCGACGAGCACATGGTGGCCGGCAGCGGTGAGCGCCTGCGCTCCGGAGGGCGTGAGGGCAACGCGGAACTCTTCGTTCTTCGTCTCTTTGATCGTGCCGACGCGCATTTAGGGCCTCGCATCGATTGTATCGTGTCGGGCAGTCACGTTTGTTGCGTGCCTTCGCGGGGCGAACGTAAAATGAGTACTCAACTGCCGGGGTAGCTCAGTGGTAGAGCACGCGGCTGAAAACCGCGGTGTCGCCAGTTCGACTCTGGCCTCCGGCACCACTTTGCAGATACGAAACCAGCCCTCAAACGAGGGCCGGTTGTGTTGTAGCAAGACACAGACGACAACAGACCTAAGCGGACGCCAGGGCGGCGGTTCGGTTGGCGAGTGGAAGACACATTGAGCGTTATCCGAGTTATCCCCGACAACTGGGGCGACGCACGCATCAACGACATGGAGCGAGTCCTCGAGTCGGCCAGCAAGACGATGGCCCCTTTCTTCCCTCTCAAGATGTTGCCAACGATTGAGGTGTCGAGGTCGGAAGGCGAGCCGATCACTCTCTATGAGCTGGGCCCGCTTGGCGAGGTCCGAATGAAATTGAACATCGAAGGTAAGTTCTGGGCACGACTGACGTTCCAGTTTGGCCACGAGATCTGCCACGTCCTTTGCGGTCTTGCCAAATATCCGAATCCTAATCTGTGGTTCGAGGAGACGATCTGCGAGGCTGCATCGCTGTTCGTGCTCGGGCGAGAAGCCGAGACGTGGGCGATCAACCCGCCCTACGACAACTGGCGGGACTATGCGCCCAAGCTCCGAAACTACCGCGACGAACGGATCGGTGAAGCGCAGCTGCCCGACGGAGCGTCGCTCGCCAACATGTTCGGAAAACATGAGCAATCGCTTCGCAGCGATCCCGGACAGCGTGACCTGAATCTACAGATGGCTACCGTGATCCTGCCGCTCCTCGAAGCGGAGCCGCAGCTCTGGGAAGCGTTCAGCAACCTCAACACAGTCCGTGGCGACGAAACCCGATCGTTCGCTCAGTATCTGCGCGACTGGTCAGGCGCCTCTCCCGAAATACACTGGGAGTTTATACGGCAGATCGCCATTCTGTTCGGGGTATCGCTAGATCCTTGATCGAAACTCAGAGAGCGGCGACGATCCTCGTAACCGAGATCGAGCGAGGCATGGGACCAGAGTAGTTGGCTTCTACACGGAGTGAGCGTCCGGGGCGGAGCGCCACTGGCGGTACAGGGCGGCGTAGTAGCCACCGGCGGCGGCGAGGACGGTGTGCGGGCCGTCTTCGACGATGCGGCCGTGCTCCATGACGATCACGCGGTCGGCGGTCTCAGCGGTGCTCAGGCGGTGCGCGATCACGACGCTCGTGCGGCCCTGGAGGAGAAGGCGGATGGCGGCTTCGATCAGGCCCTCGGTCTCGGGGTCGAGGCTGGAGGTTGCTTCGTCGAGGATGAGGACAGCGGGGTCGGCGACGAAGGCGCGGGCGATCGAGATGAGCTGCTTCTCGCCGCCGGAGAGACGGGAGCCGCGGAAGCTGACCACGCTGTCGTAACCGTCAGGGAGCGATTCGATGAAGGCGTCGACACCGAGCTCGCGGCAAGCGGCACGCATCTCGTCCTCCGTCGCGTCGGGGCGGCCGAAGAGGATGTTATCGCGGATCGTGCCGCTGAAGAGGAAGCCTTCCTGCGGGACCATGATCATTGTGCGCCGAAGGTCGTCTGTTCGGACGTTGCGTAGGTCGATGCCATCGAGCAAGACGCGGCCGTGGCGCGGGTCGTAGAAGCGCATCATCAGCTTCGCCATCGTCGACTTGCCGGCACCTGTGGCTCCGACGATCGCCACGCGCTGGCCGGGCTCGATGCGGACGTTGACGTCTTCGAGGACGGGTGTCTCGCCGTAAGCAAACATCACGTCCTCGAACGAGAGCTCGCCGCGCACGGGCTGAGGGAGCGGCCGGGCGTCGGTGTCTTCGCGCAGCTCAGGCTCTTCGTTGAGGAGACCGAAGACTTTGTTCAAGGCGGCGGTCGCGGCCTGGACGGTGTCGTACGTCTGGGAGAGGCGCTGGATCGGCTGGAAGATGAAGTCGAGGTAGAAGATGAAGGCGGCCACGGTTCCGAGGCTGACGTCGCCACCGATGACGCCACGCCCGCCGAAGTAGAGGATCAGCGCGATGCCGAGGCCGCCGAGCCACTCCACGAACGGGATGTAGAGCGCCGAGATCTTCACGGTGTCCACGTTAGCGTCGTAGTTCATCTCGTTGATCGCGTTGAACTGCTCGGCGTTGTGCTGCTCACGCGCGAAAGCCTGCACGACGCGGATGCCGGAGAACGACTCCTGCATGTGGATCATCACCTCGGCGATGCGGTCACGCACCTTGTCGTAGGCGCGCTCGGAAGCGGCGCGGAAGACGAGGGTCGCGCCAATCAGCGGCGGGATGACGACGAGCGTGACGAGCGACAGCTTGACGCTGAGCGAGAAGAGGATGATCACGGTGCCGATCAGCAGGAGCATCGACTGGACGACCATCAAGAAGCCGTTGTTCACGAGGTCGGCGATCACGACCATGTCGTTCGTCATGCGTGACATCAGGCGGCCGGAGTTTTCCCCGTCAAAGAACGACATCGAGAGCTTCTGGAAGTGCGAAAACAGGCGGATGCGCAGATCACGGAGGAGGTGCTGGCCGGCGAGCGCGGTGGTGTAGACGCTGGCGGCCTGCGCGACGTAAACGCCCATCGTGAGCGCGAAGAAGATGATGGACATCGTGACGAGGGTGCCCTTGTCGCCGTCGACGATGCCGGAGTCAATCGCCTTCTGGACGACGAGCGGGCGGGCGAGGCTCAGCGCCGCGGACGCTACGATCGAAACGGTCGAGAGCGTGAGCAACGGCCAACGCGGGGCGAGCATCTTCGTGACGCCGCGCAAACTGTGGCTGTTGGGTCGTGCGTCTGTGTCGCGGGGGCGCAGGGCGGCCTCGCGGGCTCCTCCTCGCATCATGACGCCGGCACCAGCTGTCCCAGGACTTCCGCGTAGCGGGTGCACTCTTTCAGCAAGCGCTCGTGCGTGCCGACTTCGACGACGCGGCCTTCGTCCATCAGCACGACTCGATCGGCGAGCGCGATCGTGCTCATGCGGTGCGAGATGATGACGGTCGTACGGCCCTCCATCACGCGTTGGAGGGCGGTGCGGATCTCCTCCTCCATCCGCGCGTCGACGCTCGACGTTGCATCGTCAAGGATCAGGACGCGTGGGCGGATGAGGATGGCACGGGCGATGGCGAGGCGCTGCCGCTGGCCGCCGGAGAGCGAGAAGCCCTGGTCGCCGACGATGGTGTCGTAGCCGTCCGGCAGCTCGTCGATGAACTCGGACGCCTGGGCGAGACGCGCGGCCTGCTCGATCTCGTCCTGCGACGAGTCGACGCGACCGTAGGCGATGTTGTTGCGAATCGTGTCAGAGAAGAGGAACGTCTCCTGGAAGACGAGGCCGACGTTTCGGCGCAGCTCGTCGAGTTCCACGCTGCGGACATCCGCGCTGTCGATCACGACACGGCCGGAGTCGACGTCGTAGAAGCGGGGGAGCAGCTTGGCGACGGTCGTCTTGCCGCAGCCCGTGGGCCCGACGAGAGCGACCGACTCGCCGGCCGGTACGTGCAGACTGAAGTCGCTGAGGACGGGGTAGCCCGGCTGGTACGAGAATGAGACGTTCTCGAAACGCAGGTCGCCACCGCCAAGCGGCATCGAAACGCCGCCTTCCGATTTGGCGATCGTCGGGCGGCGTCGGAGGACGTTCCAGACTCGCGCGGCGGCAGTGGTGGCGCGCTGGCCGGATGGCACCATCTCGCCGAGGCTCTGCACCGGGAATATAAGCATATTGAGGTACTGGAAGAACGTCACGAAGTTGCCAACCGTGATGTGCCCATCGATCACGAGATAGCCGCCGAACGCGAGGATCACGAGCTGGCTCATCGAGGGTAGCCAGAAGAAGAGCGGCGTGTAGATCGTGCGCAGGCGCACGGCCTCCATGCTGTCAGTGAACGTGCGGCGGGCCAGGCTTTCCATCTTCTGAACCTCGCCGGCCTCGCGGCCGAAGGAGCGGATCGTGCGGACGCCGGCGATGTTCTCCTCCACCACGTGCGAGAGATCGGACAGGTCCTGCTGTACGCGCGCGCTGGCGGGCGAGAGGTTGCGGAAGAAGCGGGCGCTGATCCAGGTGATCACCGGGTACGCGACCATCGCCAAAAGCGCCAGCAGCGGGTGGATCGTCAGCAGCACGATGAACGCGCCGATCGCGATCAGGAGGAAGGCGCTGTTGATCGGGATGACGACGACGAGCTGCTGGATCTCGTGCAAGTCCGCGCTGGCACGCGACATCAGCTGGCCGGTGGACGTACGGTCGTGGTAGTCGAGCGAGAGCTGGTTTACCTGGTCGTAGAGATCGGCGCGCAGGTCAGACTCGACGCGGTAGCTGTTGCTCATCGCGAAGTAGCGTCGGACGCCGCTGGCGAGACCCTGGACGGCGGCGACGACCACGACGATCAGAGCCAGGACCAGCAGCTGGCTCTTGTCGCGATTGCCGATGGCTTTGTCGATTGTGATGCCAGTGAGGACGGGGATGGCGAGGCGCGCGGCTGTCCAGACGAGACCAGCCAGCAGCCCCGCGCCCAGGGAAACCCACTGGGCCCGGAGTTGCTGAAGGATCAGCCTTGCGCCGGCACGTAAATCAAGCTCTTCAGACATCGCTTTGGGGGAAATTTCAGTCTATCGGGCAGGCGGGCGAGTGACAAATGCCCGCCCTGAGGAATCGAAGGGGGGAAAATATGTCAGCGGAGGCTGGCGTTTGAAGGGTGGTCGCGGGCGAAGAAGGAAGCTCTGATAAAGGGAGATGTGGCGAGGCTCGTGCTGTTGTCTCGACATATGTAGCCTCGACGCTGATAGCGCTTCGACTTCGATTCCTCAGTCTCCGCTGGCCTGAGGCGATCCTTCGATTCCTCAGGACGAACGGAGAGTCACAGCGAGCCCCTAGTTCTGTACGTGGTATACTCCGCCGCGCTTGGTCTGCTAGCGCGAAGGAGTGTTATATGTCGTCTCAGGGTTTACGAAAGCTCGGCCGGTCTGGGTTGCTGGTGTCGCCGCTGTGCCTGGGGGCGATGAACTTCGGGAATGAGCAGTTTGGCTGCGATGAGGCGACGTCGATCGGCATCATCGACGCGTACCTGGGCGCGGGGCACAACTTCATCGACACCGCCAACGTGTACTCCGGCACGAGGTCAGAGACGATCGTCGGCAAGGCGGTGAAGAAGCGTAGGGACAGCGTTGTGATTGTCACGAAAGCAGCGTCTCCGCTGGGCACAGGCCCGTTTGACGGCGGGACCAGCCGCAAGCACCTGATGCGGGCGGTGAACGACAGCCTGCGCCGCCTGGACACCGACTACATCGACCTGTACCAGATGCACCGTTACGACGAGAACACGCCGCTGGAGGAAACGTTGAGCACGCTGAACGACCTCGTGCGCGTGGGGAAGGTGCGATACATCGGCGTCTCGAACTGGCGGGCGTCTGATGTCGCCGAGGCGGCAATGCTGACAAGCGCCAAGGGCTGGGAGCCGCTGGTCAGCCTGCAGCCGCAGTACAGCATCCTGGCGCGGGACATTGAGGTGGAGATCGTGCCGGTCTGCCAGAGGTTCGGGCTGGGGATCATCCCGTGGAGCCCGCTCGGCGGCGGGATGCTCACCGGCAAGTACAAGGCCGGAGAAGAGCCAAGCGAAGGCACGCGCTTTGCAGCACCCGGGCCGTTCCAGCAGATCTGGCGACGCCGGGCGATGAGCGACCGTAACCACGCGATCGTTAGCGTGGTGCTCGAGGAAGCGCAGAAACTGAACGTGACGCCGATCGCGCTGAGCCTGGCCTGGAACCTGAGCCGTCCCGGGGTCGTCGCGCCAATCATTGGACCGAAGTCAGTCAAGCAGCTCGAGGACAACCTGGCGGCGCTGGACGTCGACCTGCCCGCCGAGACGGTGCGAAAGATCGACGAGGTGAGCGAGCCGCGGCTGCCCTATCCGCACGACATGATGCGGATGATGCGCCAGATGGCGGCGGCAGGCGTAACTGTGAACGCCAGGCCGGAGGCGGTAACGAGCAACGGAGAACGCGGTTCCAGTTCTTAGGATGTTCACGCGCGGCCGCTTTCGTATAACGCTCACCGGAGCGGCTGCCCTCTTGCTCTTCGCGCTCGGGGCCTGCTCGTCCGTCCACGAGGATGCGTCGCCCACGCCGACTCTGCTCGCAACGGTAGCGGACGCGCCGGCGACGACAGCGGCAGCAAGTGCAACGCCGGCACCGGTGGCGACGACGAGTGCTCAGGCAGCGACAGCCGCCGCGCAGAAGATCATCGGCGACCTAACGGCTGCGAGATGTGCGGCGACCGTAACTGGCGGGACGTGCAACGTGCTTACGCTCGATCCTACAGCGACGGGCGCGGACTTCGATCATGGGCTCGGGTACTTCAACGTTACGGCCAGCGCCGGGGACAGCTTCGTCATGGTCCTCGGGCGCGATCAGGGCGGGCGGTGGTCGATCTACCTGTGGGGTACGCGCTTCTACAACGCTACTCACCTTCCGGCCAGCGTCACGATCTGCGGCTTCGGCGACGGGGCGACGGTCTACTCTTCAACGAACCCGTCGTCCAGCAAGGTGGCGACGCTGGACGATGGCGCGACAGTCAACTCCGAACAGTTCATCCTCACGATCAGCGGCGCGCCCCCGGACACCGCCCCGCTCGCGCGGCCGGGACTGGGCTGGTATCACCTGAGCGATCCGTCGGGCTGGGTGTACTCAAAGTACGTTTCGGCGACGGCGGACTGCTCGCTGCACGACTCGCTGGAAACGCGCTGACGACCTGGCGTTTTACGCCGACGAAGATCACGCACTCGTAGTCCACCTCGCTGTGCACGAACGGCACTTCGCGCGCCTCGAAGGCGGCATCGGTCATCCTGTCTAGGGGCGTCCGTCGAACGACGGATCGCTCTTGTCGAGCCAGGTGTTCGCGCCCCAGTGGTTGTTGCCGAACCAGGGGAAGGGCGTCGGGTTCTTGACGTACGGCCAGTAGAGGAACGAAATCAGGGGAGCCGCGTAGTCGATGCGGTTGTTCGCGGCCGGCGCGTCCTTCTTGGTCTCGCCCAGGAGGTAGCGCTGAATGTCGTAACCGATCAGCTTGCGCTTGGCCTGGTCGAACTCGCGCCGCTGACTGTCGAGGAGCGTATCGAGCGCGGGATCGCTGACGCGGAACGAGTTCTTCGGCCCGCCTGTTTTGAAGTACGGGTACACCCAGTCGTCCAGGTCGATCCAGCCGTTGTCATACCCCCACGTCATCGCCGCGAGATCCGGGTCTTCGCTAACGAATCCTTCTGCGATGCGAGAGTACGGGACGGTCTGCGTGCGGATGTTGCTTGTGATGCCAAGGTTCGCCTTGATCGTCTGGATGTAGGTGCTGGAGTAGCGCGGGATGTAGTCCGGCACGTCGGCGAACCAGATCTGCGGGATGTCCGGCTTACCTGTCGTCTCGTACAGCTGACGCGCTTCTGTCAAGTCTTCCTGACGCTTGGCCGGGTCCGTACGGTAACCAGGAAGCTGGGCGAGCTCGGAGTCCGGGAGCGCCCACAGCTTGACCGCGCGCCCAACCGGACCGACCGCCCGGTACGCGCCGCTGCCGATAATGTCGATTACGTCCTGGCGGTCGGCCGCGAGGTGCAGTGCGCGGCGGACTCGCCAGTCGTTGAACGGCGCCGAGTACGTCTTGAGCCGAGAATTCAACCAGCCAGAGATCGGGACAAGGTGATAGTAGAGGTTCGGAATGTCGTCGAGCGCGCCCTGGATCCAGGCGGGGTTGTCGATGTAGACGCCAACGTCGATCTGCTTGCGCCGGAACAAGGACTCGACGGTGGCATCGTTCAGGCCCTGGCCGGTCACTTTGTACGCATCCACGTAGGGTCGCCCGAGGCTCTTATCGGCCCAGCCGAACCAGTTCGGGTTGCGCTTCGCGTTGAACTCGATGCCGAACGTCAGCTTGTCCCAGATGAACGGCCCGGTGCCGATCATGCGCT
>JBGPBZ010000035.1:0-20253 GCA_041481535.1 Dehalococcoidia bacterium
CCTCGGACGCGCTTTCGTCGTCTGCGTACGCGACGGAGGAGATCCTGATCGTGCTGGTGCTCGCCGGGTCGGGGTCGCTCCACAATTCGATGCCAATCGCGGGCGTAATTGCGGCGCTCATCATCCTCGTCACGATTTCGTACCGGCAGACGATCCAGGCGTATCCGGGCGGTGGAGGCGCCTACATCGTCGCGCATACGAATATCGGCAAGATGGCCGGTCTCGTTGCAGGTGCGGCGCTTCTCGTCGACTACGTGCTCACCGTATCGGTCAGCACTTCGGCGGGCGTCGCGGCTGTGACCTCGGCGGTGCCAGACCTGCACAATGCCGCGGTACCGATCGGCGTAACGGTCATCGGGCTCATTACGCTGGGCAACCTGCGCGGCATCAGGGAGGCCGGCACTATCTTCGCCATTCCGACGTACTTCTTCATCGTCTGCACGCTGGTCGTGATCATGCTCGGCCTCGTGAAGGTCATTGCTGGCCACGCGCCCGGCTCGCTCACGAGCGAACCGACGCCTCAGCACATTGACGCACAGAAAGGTCTGACGCTATTCCTCGTTATGCGCGCGTTCTCATCGGGCTGCGCGGCGCTCACTGGCATCGAGGCGATCTCGAACGGCGTGCCCTCGTTCAAGGCGCCGGAAGTACGGAACGCACGCACGACCATGGCTTACATGGCGGCGATCCTGGTCGTCCTGTTCGTCGGCATCACGTTCCTCGCGAATCGCTTCGCGCTGGTGCCCGCAGAGGCCGTCGGAGGCCACGAGACGATCATCTCGCAGCTCGGTCGGAACGTCTTTGGGAAGAACGTCTTCTACTACGCGTTCCAGGTGGGCACGGCACTCGTCCTCTTCCTCGCTGCGAACACCAGTTACAGTGCTTTCCCGCCGCTGGGCGCGAACCTGGCGCGCGACCACTTTTTGCCAAGACACTTCAGCTTCCGCGGCGACCGCCTCGCCTATTCGAACGGCATCATCATCCTCTCGCTAGCGGCCATCGGTCTGGTGGTTGCGTTCCAGGCGGACGTCAACAAGCTGATTCCCCTGTACGCGCTGGGCGTGTTCATCTCGTTCACGTTGTCCCAGTTCGGGATGTTCATCCACCTGCGCCGGGAGAAGCAGATCGGCTGGAAGGGCGCCGCAACCATCAGTTTTGTCGGCGGAGTGGCGACGTTCATCGTCGCCGTGGTCATCGGGCTCAGCAAGTTCGCGGCCGGCGCCTACATCTCGATTCTGATGATGGCGGCCATGATGGTGACGTTCGCGTTGATTCGGCGCCACTACGACTGGTACGAACGGGCCATCGCGGTGGACGAATCGGAACTGGCGTCGGGCATGGTGTCCGCATCGCCTGTCGACGCGGCCGGGCGAGCGGAGCAGATAGTCGTGCCGGTGGTCGGTGTCAGCCGGGTCACCATGGGTGCGATCGAGATGGCCCGCGCCCTCTCCAGCAGCGTCACCGCCTTGCACGTGACCGACAGCAACGACGACGCGGTGAAGTTTCGCGAGCGCTGGGAGCGGCTGACGCCGGATGTGCCGCTGCTGATCATCGAATCGCCGTATCGGGCGTTTTCGGCGCCGATACTGGCCTACATCGATAGCCTGCGCCAGACGGAGCCTGACCGCCGCATTACGGTAATCCTGCCGGCGTTCAAGTCGCACCACTGGTACGAGCGTCTGCTGCACAACCAGGCGATCCGCAACCTGAAGCCATTCCTTGACCAGCTGCCGGAAGTGCGCGTGGCCGAGTTTGACTACGACGTGCCCCGCAAGACGCCCGTAGCCGCGGCCTCAGCCTGAGGCGAGCGCGGCGTTCAGATCGGCTACCGAGGTGATGCTGCGCGCGCGGTGGATGAACTCGCCTTCGGAGCCGGCATTGGCCAGGAGCTGCTCCATCTTCGGGCCGATCGGGTCAATGGAGCCGGGGCCGGTCGCGTAGAAGCCGTAGAAGGCGAAGTAGGCCTGGTTCAGCTTGCGGATGTAGTAACCGTGTCCCGCGAACTCGTCCCGCTTCTGCCGCATCAGCGCCTCCGCCTCGTCGACTTTGCCTTGCGCCAGGAGGGCCTCGACCTGCGTGCGGAGGGAGCGCATCTCCGTCGTGAAGTCGAACGGCGCGGGCGTCGGTGCGCCGGGCACGAGAGTGGGTGCTGGAGTCGCGGGCGGCGGGTCCGAGGCGGAGAGGTCGAGGTCACCGTACTTCACGAAGTAGAGGTCGGCGAGCTGCTGGCCGGAGATCGTAGCGACGGTCTCGTTGAGGGTGCGGAGCTCGGAGCCGCCGAAGTACTTGGCGCCAAGCGGATAGAAAGCCAGGTACTGGTGCGTCCACTCGTGGCTAACGATTTCGATCACATGTTGGTAGTCGTCAAGGTTGTCGATCACGCTGGGGTACGTGGCGACGCCGCCGGACTGGACGACGAGGGCAGAGGTGTCCGGGCCCTGCTCCGCATCGCGCTCGATCTGCTCGACCGTGTCGAGGGTGAGGCCGGGTGTCAGGAGATCGTCGCTCTTCAGATCGATCTTGTCGCGCGGAGACACGACGAGAATGCGCGGTGGCTGGTCGAACTCGAAATCGACGGGCGGGAAGACGACGCCGAGGTCGCTGAACAGCGGCGGCTCGGCGGTGAGGCCCTGGTTCTCGAGGATCGACGTGACACGGCCCTCGATGATGTTTTCGACGGTGTTCTCCAAGAAGGCACGCTCCTCCTCCATCGGTTTCAGGCCGGGCGAGTCGGGCTGCTGGTCCTGCAGGCGCGCTTCGCGGCGGGTGAGGTTGAAGTAGCGCTGGAGTACCTGGTTGTCGGAGCCCTCATCGTACCGGTGGAACAGGCCGCCGATACGATACAGCCACTTTTCGGGGAAGTGGCGGATTTCCCACTTGATCAAGTTGAAGGAGTACTTGTCGGCGACGGCTTGCACGGGGTCGGAGGGGGTGGCATCGGCGAGCACGACGGCGCCGACGGCAGCGAACCCGCCTAGCAGCAGGACAACCGCCACGTAGGCGGCGATGAACCAGCGCATGACTACAGTGTGATACGTCTGTGGTTGGCGGGCGAGTCGCCACAAAGAAAACAGCGGGCCGGCGGCAGGGCGGCCCGCTGTTTGTAGAAGCTTGCTTGTACTACTGAATATGAATCCCGGAGATCGCGCGGGCGATTACGAGGCGCTGGATCTCGGACGTGCCCTCGAAGATCGTGTAGATCTTGGAGTCGCGGTGCCAGCGCTCGACGGGGTTCTCGCGGACGTAGCCGTAGCCGCCCATGATCTGGATCGCCTGCTCGGTGACCCAGACGGCGGTCTCGCCGGCGAAGAGCTTGGACATCGAGCCTTCACCCGCTTCGAACGGCTTGCCGTTGCGGCCCATCCAGGCGGCCCGCCAGACCAGCAGGCGCGAGGCGTCGATCTTCGTCTTCATGTCGGCGAGCTTGAAAGCGATGGACTGGTTCTCGATGATGGCGCGGCCGAACTGCTTGCGCTCTTTGGCGTAGTCAAGCGAGAACTCGTAGGCGGCGCGGGCAATGCCGACGGCCTGCGAGCCAACGGCCGGCCGCGTCGCCTCGAACGTCGCCATAGCGGCCTGGCCGCGGGAGCTCTTGCCTTCGCGGGCGCGGGCGACGCGGTCGTCCAGCTTCTCCTTGCCTCCGAGAAGGCAGCTGCCGGGGATGTGGCAGTCGTCGAGGATGACTTCGGCGGTGTGGCTGGCGCGGATGCCGTGCTTCAGGAACTTCTGGCCCTGGCGGCAGCCCGGCGTCTTTGGCGGGATGACGAAGGCGGCGTGTCCGCGCGAGCCCAGCTCGGGCACGACTGATGCGACGATGACGTGCACATCGGCGATGCCGCCGTTGGTGATCCAGGTCTTGGTGCCGTTCAGCACCCATTCGTCCTTGGCCTCGTTGTAGACGGCGCGGGTCTTCAGCGAGCTGACGTCGGAGCCGGCGTCCGGCTCGGAGACACCGAAGGCGCCCATCTGGATCTTCTCCGGCGTCCCGAAGCAGGCGGGCACCCACTCCATGATCTGCTGAGGCGTGCCGTTGGCGACGATGCCGGCAACGGCGAGCGTGGAGCCGAGGATCGAGAGGCCGATGCCGGCGTCGCCCCAGAAGAGCTCCTCGTTGCAGATCGGCATCAGGAGGCCTGTCGGGTCGGCGAACGCGTTCTGCACGAACTCCCAGGAGTAGATGCCGACTTTCGCGGCTTCCTGAATGATTGGCCACGGCGTCTCTTCGCGCTCGTCCCATTCGTGGGCGGCCGGGCGGACGACGTTCTTCGCGAATTCGTGCATCCACTCCTTCATCTGGCGCTGCTCATCGCTGAGCTCCATTGAGAAGGTGGTGGGCGTTGTCGAAGTTTGCGGTGCGAGTTGTACCATTTTGTGTGTACCCCCAGTTGTGAGGTCGGATTTAGATTTGCGTAGAAATCGTAGTTTGGCGGGCGCTAAAGTGACAAGTCCCGTAGAAATGCCGCAATGTGAATTGTTGATTTGGGGTTCCGCGGTTGGTGTCTGGAGCGGGACGTGTTGCTTCGGGGCGAGATCCTTCGCTGTGGCTCAGGATGACCTTAAGGTCAGTTCATCACGCCGAAGCCCAGCCAGCGCGCTGTTCGGGCGAATTGGACACGCGGCGTTAGTTGGCGGATCGCCTCGTTCAAGATGTCGACTTCGGCCTGGAGGCGCATGGCGGGAGACATCTCCTCGAGCAGGCGCTGCTTGGCGCGAACGTCGATGCCGAGCGCCCCGGCCATGTAGTCCGAGAGGGCACCGGGGTCGGACGGCATATCGACGCGGCGGGCCCACTGGTTCGTCATCGCGAGGTTGAGTCGAACGTAATCAGTGAATAGCGAGCCGGCAGTCTCGGCAAGCGATGCTGCCGAGTCGTCGGCGCATTCGGAGGCGACTGGCTCGATGCGAGCGGTGATGTAAGGAGTTCGCGAGGTAATTTCGCCCACGATGAAGCGCTCGCCCCCGACGCAGATGATGTTCATGCTGCCTTCTTCCAGTTCCTGCACCTCACGAATGTGGGCGGTCGTGCCGATGCCGAACGGCTCCGCCGGCGCGCCTACCTCCTGGCCGGTGCGGATCAAGCAGACGCCGAACGGCTCCCCGCGTTCCAGACAGCGCGAGACCATCAGCTTGTAGCGCTCCTCGAAGATGTGGAGGGGCAAACGGCCGCCGGGAAAGAGAACAGTGTTGAGCGGGAAGATCGGCAGTTCCACGGCGTTAGTCCGCGGTGGCGTGCTCTTCGACTTCTTCCGTCGTCGGCTCCGGCGCGATCGGCTCAACGGCCTCGCCGATGATCCAGCGTGCGCGCTTTTCATCGCGGGCCAGCACCAGCACCTCGAACGACTCGAAGAGAGCGCCGCCGCCCATCGTGGACAGCGGGCTGCGGCTGCGGACGAGCGGGCGAATCCCCTCCTGTTCGAGGGCGTCGCGCCAGATGTGCGCCTCTATCTCATCGGAGGCGATTGCGAGCCGGACCAGGTCATCGGGGCGGGACATTTCGTCCCTAATTTAGCACGATTGTGGCCGCAGGAGAGCGATTACTCCAAAGTGAGCAGGAGGATGTCGAGGGCGTCGTGGGCATCGACGGCGCCGTTGCCGTTCTCGTCGCCCCAAACCTTGCCGTCGATGAGGTTCCCGGGCGGTGTGCAGCCGGGCGAATCGTCAAACTTGCCCGTACTTACGAAGCGCAGATCGGCGAGGGCGTCACTCACTCCCCGGCTGCCGTTGCAGTTGACGTCGCCGCTAACGAGTGCGTCGACAACAGCCACTGTGCCGGCCTCCGTGCCGAGGTTGGTCACAGTCTTGGTGTAGGGATCCTCGGCGTCGAGCGTTGTCTGGTCGATGGCCAGCCGCGTCGTCGCCTGCGCGCCGGTGGCTTTAAAGATCAGCGTCCCGACCGGAATGTCGTCGCCCATGTATCCGCCTAGATTGAGGCCGGCGAAGCGGACTGTGTTGGGCAACGAAGGATCGACGTTGCAGACGGCAGCAGGCTCGCAGCCGGTCATTTCGAGAGCGGTCGCGTCGTATTTGACGTCGACGTAGAAGGCGGCGACGCCCGGCGCCCGCGCTGATACCCGCAATCGCGCCTGGGAGCTCGCGCCAACGGGTACGCGTGCAGAGTCGACACTAAACACGACGGCTTCTCCCGCGCCACTGGCCGGTGAACCACCCACGAAGAGCAACGCCGCAATGGCAAACATGCCGGCAACCAGAGATCGCGACCCGACACCGCGCATGCATCCACTGTCAGCCGTGGCGGTGCGTCGGTCAAGAGTGCTTCCGCGAACAGAATGTTCAGACGAAGAGAAGGGCGGTTTACACCGGCTGGCCGACGGCTGAGCAGCCGGTGGGCAGCGGGAGCTCCTGTAGTCCGGCGAGATGCAGCAGCACATCGAGCGCATCAAGCACCGTGATCGAGCCGTCGCAATCAACGTCGCGGCGGTAGACGTGTTCTGGTGGGCGCACAATCTCGCACTGCTCTCCGCCTCGAGCACCGACTGCGTTCGCGAGCAACACGGAAGCGTCGTCGATGTCGGCATCGCCATCGCAGTCGGCGTCGCCCTGGATACGCCCGGCTGGTTGCGTCGTACTCGGCGTAGGTGTTGGTGTCGGCGTCCGAGTACTGTGCTCAAAAGTTGCGATCGGAGTCGGCGTCGGTATCGGAGTTGGTGTCGGCGTTATCCCACCGGCCGGGAACGGCGTCGAGAACTGTGAGGTATTGCCGTCGGCGTCAGTCGCCGTGGCAGTAATGTTCGGGCCGGTGATGACGTCGACGTACGTCCAGTTACCACTTCCGTTCGCTGTTGTAGATCCGTGGTAAATTGCGCCCTCGTGCGCCGCGTCCGAGTAGACGTCGACGATGCAGTTTGCGCAGGCCGTTCCCATCACCGGGCCTACGCCGGTGATCGTCGGTGGCGCGAGCAGGTTGTTGCCACTGTCGAGGAAGATCCCCAACTTGGCGCTGTCGTGAATCGAGTTGCCGCGGATGGTGTTGCCCGTGGTTGGGGCGGTTTCGTCGGCGATCCTGACGCCGGTGCCGTTGAAGGCGATGACGTTGCCCTGGCCGGAACCAATGCCGCCGATAGTGTTGCTGCTCGAGTCCACGATGTCGATGCCTGGAAACGAATTAGGTATTGGCGTCACGCCGTCGGCTGCAGTGCCGATGAGGTTTCCGACGATCTGTACGTTTGAGGAATGCTTCATGTCCATGCCGTCGCCACCGTTTCCCGATACGATGTTGTCCGGTCCGATGACTGTTCCATCTCCGGTGATCAGCTGAAATCCAGTGTTAGCGTTGCCAATCGCAGCGTCGGCGGAGGAGTTCGTTCCGATGAAGTTCCCTTCGATTTGGGCGGAAGGACCGTTTACCCACAAGCCTTCGTCTCCGTTGCCGGAGATCACGTTTCCTTCACCCGCATTCGGGCCGCCGATCTGCGCGCCGGCGCCGGCTACGAAGACGCCTTTGACGGTGTTTGGGAGCGCGAGGTTCCCGGCGACGTTGACGCCGACGAAGTTCGACTGGATGACGGCGTTGTTCACCTGCACGGCAAGCCGGATGCCATCACCAGCGTTGCCCGAGATCAAGTTGCAGTGGCCGCTGCATGACGCGCCCGGCGTCGTACCCGTCGCGTCCCCAACCTGGATACCCGATGCGTTTGACGGTGCGCCGTAGATGCCGCCGTTGTTGGCCATCGCCCCCGTGCCCGCCGCGTTAGTGCCAACGCGGTTCCCCACGATCGTCACGTTCGGAGCGTCCACCCAGATGCCCCAACCGGGGAAGCCGTTGATCACCAGGCTGCTGAGCATCGTCCCCGCTGCTGTGGACGCGATCTTCAGGCCGTTGTAGTTGGCGTCCGGCGGCCCGCCCGGCCCGTGCAGCTCCACCCGGTTGGAGCCTCCCGTCTGGCCGTCGATCAGTACCGGATCGCTAACGACCGGCAGCGCGCTCAGGGTGTTGATCGATGGCGTACCAACGCCGAGGCTGAAGTTGATGGCGTCCGGGGAGCCACCCGCGCCTGTGCAGCCGTCGTACGGGTCCTGGTTCGTGTTGGCGGCGATGATCGCCTCTCGCAGCGTGCAGTTTGCGTCGGCTGTGTCAGTATCGGCGGTCGAATTCACCACGATCGGCGATACGCCCTGCGCGGACCACGGAGCGAGGACGATGAGCAGCGCGACAGCGGCGACAACTGGCAGCGGGATCAGCCGAGCGGGGCTCATGGAACGCGGAGAGCATAGCAAGCCGTGCTTTGGTGAGTCCACGCAGGGGCACGCGTCAGATGGGATCGCCGACGTCCGGACAGTTACCGGACTTTGGGAGCTCCGGCAGTTCAGCCAGGTGCAGCAGGATGTCGAGCGGATCGAGCGGTGTAACGTGCTCGTCGCAGTTGACGTCGCGCGTGTCAGTGGTGGCGCCGAGAGCCGTGACGGCGTTGCACGGGGCGCCGAAGCCACCACCTGCAATGCCGCCCAGCAGCACGATAACATCGTCGAGATCGGCGTCGCCGTCGCAGTCGGCGTCGCCCTGGACGAGCGTTCCGTCGGGCGTTGGGGTTGGCGAAGGGGAGTGTGTGGAGGTCGGCGTGGGTGAAGGGGTTGGACTTGCGGTCGGCGTGGGTGAAGGGGTTGGGGTGGGCGTTGGCGTGGCCGGCAGCGCGAACGGAGCGGAGAATTCGGAGGTGTTGTTGTCTGCGTCGGTCACGGTCACGGTAACGTTGGGTCCATACAGCGCAGTAAACGCCCAGCCGTCGGGAAAACCATATGCGATCGTGAAGCCTTCGTAGATTCTTCCCTCGTCCCCGCCATCAGAATACACGTCGACGGCGCAGGCGAAGCACGCTCCGCCGCCGTATAACTGGCCGTCCTGGATGCCCACGATCACGGGCGGCTGTATCCCTGAATTTCCTTTGCCGGAAATGCCGTTATCTGAGTTGAGGATTCCCTTGCCTGCGTTCGAGAAGATTGAGTTTCCCCGGATTGAGTCGCTGAAGGAACCGAGGCCGACGTAGATCCCATCCCCGCCGCTGAAGGCGATGGTATTGCCTTCCCCCGTGTTGTTTCCCCCGAAGATGCTGTTCGTTGTATACAAGAGGTTTATTCCGCGCCCGCCATTTCCGATTGCCATGCTGCCGTCAAGGCCTACGCCCATCAGGTTATTTTGAGCCACGACGTGTTGCAACGCGTCAAGGAAGACGCCATCTGAGGAGTTTCCGGAGATGACATTGGGTGGGGCGCCCGGCGCTCCGATTGTGAGCGTATCAAGGCCGTCTACGTAGAGCCCAATGAAATTCGGGACGGCGCCATTAGCCGCCGCGTTCGTTCCGATTAGATTGCCCTGAATGAGAGTGCCCGCGGCGTTGGAATAGCTGGGGATATGGACACCGTAGTTTGCATTGCCGGAGACGACGTTACCCGCCTTAACCATCGGTCCGCCAATCCGGGCGTCTCCGTTCTCGAAATAGATGCCGTCTTGATTGCCTACGGCCGATGTCCCCTGCGCGTTAGTGCCAATGAAATTCCCCTCGATAACCGTTTGGCGGCTGACCCCGCCCGCGCCCAGCCCGCCAATCTTGACCCCCGCCACGGAGTTCCCGGAGATAAGATTGCAGTAGCCCTGACAAGGACCGGTGGGACTTACGCCGGTTGTGCCGCCGATGCTCACGAGATCAGTACCGTCAAGCCGAATTCCAACGTCGTTGGGTACGGCGGCCGTCCCCAACCCGTTAGTGCCGATGTAATTACCTCGGATGGACACGTTGGGAGCGATCGCATCTATGCCGGTATCGAAGTTGTTGATCACAAGCCCGCTGATGACGCTGGTTGATGACCCGTACGACAAGGAGATGCCGTTTCCGGTGCCTCCACCGTGCAGCTCGACTCGATCCGCAATGGTATTCCCATTGAATGTTCAACTTGTCGCTGATCAACGGCAGGGATGATGTGATGTTGATTACGGGCGTGCCAGCGCCGATATTGAAGACGATGTAGTCGGTGGCGCCTTGTTCGCTCTGGGATGCATCGCAGCCGAAGTAATAAGTCTCGTTGTTCGTCGCGATAATCGCCTCGCGCAATGAGCAGTCGGCGTCGTCAACCTCGTTGTCGAGTGGGGTGTTGACAACCAGGGCGACGCCAAGGGGTGGTGGCGCCGCGAGTGAGTCTTTCGCGGCTAGTGGTGACGAGACTCCGACGGCCAGTATGAGAAGCGGGAAACCGGCAATGGCGAATCTGATTGCGCGCATCGGGAGTTGCCAAAGCATAGACCAGCCCCGATGAGTAACAACGCGAGCGCACCGCGTTGAAGGCAGATAGGTTGCGTGGTAGAATTGAGGCAGATAAAAACAGTCAAATGTGCATTAATGGCCTAATGGGCCGAAAGTAGCCAATGGTAACTTCCAAAGAGCCCCGAACGATCTCCCGGACGACTGACGTCGACTCCGAGTACAGGTGGGGCTTTGTCACTGATATCGAGGAAGACCTCGCGCCCAAGGGGCTGAACGAGGATATCGTCCGGCTGATCTCTAAGAAGAAGGAAGAGCCGGAGTGGATGACCGACTGGCGCCTCCGCTCGTACCGGCACTGGCTCACGCTTGAGAACGAGGAGCCGAAGTGGGCGAAGGTGCACTTCCCCAAGATCGACTACCAGGACGCCTACTACTACGCCGCTCCGAAGAAGAAGGACGACGGCCCGAAGAGCCTGGACGAAGTCGATCCGGAGCTCGTCGCGGCGTTCAACAAGCTTGGCATCCCGCTCGAAGAGACGAAGATGATGACCGGCGTGGCTGTGGACGCGGTGTTCGATAGCGTCTCCGTGGCGACGACGTACCAGAAGCAGCTCGAGGAGCTGGGCATCATCTTCGGGCCGATCAGCGAGGCGATCCGCAACCACCCGGACCTCGTGAAGAAATACCTGGGCTCGGTCGTGCCGTACACCGACAACTTCTTCGCCACGCTCAACTCTGCCGTCTTCTCCGACGGGACGTTCTGCTACGTGCCGCCGGGAGTCCGCTGCCCGATTGAGCTGATGACGTACTTCCGCATGAACGCGGAGGGAACCGGCCAGTTCGAGCGGACGCTGATCATCGCCGACAAGGGTAGCTACGTGAGCTACCTCGAAGGCTGCACCGCGCCGCTGCGCAAGACGAGCCAGCTGCACGCCGCAGTCGTTGAGCTGATCGCGCTGGACGACGCCGAGATCAAGTACTCGACTTTGCAGAACTGGTACCCCGGCGACAAGGACGGTAACGGCGGCGTCTACAACTTCGTCACGAAGCGCGGTAAGTGCCTGGGCCGCAACTCCAAGATCTCCTGGACGCAGGTGGAGACGGGCTCCGCGATCACTTGGAAGTACCCCAGCTGTATCCTCCAGGGCGACAACTCGGTAGGCGAGTTCTACTCGGTGGCGCTGGTCAACAACAAGCAGCAGGCCGACACCGGCACGAAGATGATCCACATCGGCAAGAACACCCGCAGCACCATCGTCGCCAAGGGCATCTCCGCGGGCCACGCGGAGAACACTTATCGCGGCCTCGTCCGCATCCAGAAGGGCGCGGAGGGCGCGCGCAACTACACGCGCTGCGACTCGCTGCTCATCGGCCCGAACTGCGGCGCGCACACGGTCCCGTACATCGAAGTCCACAACCCAACGGCTCACATGGAGCACGAGGCGACGACCTCCCGCGTCTCCGAAGACCAGCTGTACTACCTGATGTCCCGCGGCATTCCGGAAGAGGACGCGCAGTACATGATCATCAACGGCTTCTGCAAGGGCGTCTTCCAGGAACTGCCCTTCGAGTTCGCGATGGAAGCGTCGCAGCTGCTGAAGGTCAGCCTTGAAGGGACGGTTGGGTAGTGGCGAGCACGAACGGCACGAAGGCGGCGCTCCTCGAAGTACGCGATCTCCACGTATCCGTCGCCGCGAACGAGATCCTGAAGGGCGTCAACCTCACCGTCCACGAAGGTGAGGTACACGCGATCATGGGCCCGAACGGCTCCGGTAAGAGCACGCTCGCAAACGTCATCGCGGGGCGGCCGGGATATACGATCACGAAGGGCGAAGTGCTGTTCGACGGAAGGAACGTCCTCTCGATGCCGCCGGACGAACGGGCGCGCGCCGGCATCTTCCTCGCGCTCCAGTACCCTGTTGAGCTTCCCGGTATCCGCAACCGCGAGTTCCTCCGCACCGCCCTGGAGTCGATCCGTGGCGCGCGCGGAGAGGAGAAGCTGGCGATTCGGGACTTCAACAAGCTACTCGAACGCAAGGCCCGCGACCTCGGCTTCGACGCCGACATGCTGAAGCGCAACGTCAACGAAGGGTTCTCCGGCGGCGAGAAGAAGCGCAACGAGGTGCTACAGCTCTCCGTCCTCGAGCCGCGCCTCGCCTTACTGGACGAGACCGACTCCGGCCTGGACATCGACGCGCTCAAGATTGTTTCCGAAGGCGTGAACCGCTTCCGTGCGCCGAACCGCGCGGTCGTTCTGGTCACGCACTACCAGCGGATCCTCAACTATATCCAGCCGGACTTTGTGCACGTGTTGATCGGCGGGCGTATCGTCCGCTCCGGTGGCCGCGAGCTAGCGCTGGAGCTGGAGTCGAAGGGATACGACTGGCTGCGCGAAGAAGCCGTCGAAACAGCCGCCGCTCCGGCGGAGTGAGGCTGTAGTGACACAGACCGCCACCCCGCTTGACCGCTACGCCGTCGCGTTCCAGCGTCTACGTCACGGCGGACCGGACTGGCTCCGCAAGCTGCGCCAGGATGCGTTCGACCGCTTTCAATCCCTCGGTTTTCCGACCGCGCGCAAAGGCAATGAGAACTGGAAGTACACGGACGTCCGCCCGATCGCGAACGAAGTGTTCGAGTACTCGCAGCCCCAGCCTACCCGCCGCAGCGCCTTCAGTCTGAACAAGGTGCTGCCTTTTGACGACGGATTTGCCCGCATCGCGATAGTCGACGGGCAGTTCGCGCCGGAGCACTCGACGGGCCTCGAAGCGGCCGGCCTACGTGCGTTGTCTCTCGCCGCAGCGCTGGAGGAAGAGCCCGAGGTTGTGCGCAGGCACATCGGCGCGCATGCTCGCTGGGAGGACGATGCTTTCGTCGCCTTGAACACCGCTTTCATCCACGACGGCGCATATGTTCGCGTGACAAAGCCTCTCCAGAAGCCCATCCACATTGTCTACGCGACGGCGTCCAACGACCCGCTCGTGACGTACCCGCGAACGCTGGTCCTGGCCGAGCCGATGACTCAGCTCACGATTATCGAGACGTTCATCAGCCTGGGCGCGCAGCGGCACTTCACCAACGGCGTCACCGAGATCGTCCTCGGCGACGGCGCAATCGTCGACCACTATCGCCTGCTGCTGGAGAACCACGAAGCGTTCCACGTCGGCGCGACCAACGTTTACCAGAGTGGGGACAGTACCCTCAACTCGCTGTCGTACAACGCGGGCGGCGGCCTCGCTCGTAACGACGTCAACATCCTTCTGGACGCGCCGGGCGTCTTGACTAACCTGCGTGGGCTCTACATAATATCCGGCAGCCAGCACATGGATAACAACGTCGAGATCGATCATGCGAAGCCGCACGGCACCAGCCGCCTGTACTACAAGGGCATCCTCGACGACAAGTCGAAGGCTGTCTTTGGTGGCACCGTCTTCGTGCGCAAGGGCGCGGACAAGACCGACGCGCACCAGCAGGACAAGAACCTGCTGCTGTCGCGTGAGGCGGAAGTGGACAGCAAGCCCGCTCTCGAAATCTACGCCGACGACGTGAAGGCCGGCCACGGCGCCACTGCCGGCGCGCTGACCGACGAGACGATGTTCTACATGCAGAGCCGCGGCCTGGACGAAGACACCGCGATGCGCTTCCTCGTCCGCGGTTTCGCCGGCGAAATCCTGGACACGATCACGATCGAAGCTCTGCGCGAGTGGCTGGACGAGCGCACGATGCAAGCGCTCCCGCGCTTCCGCGCAGAAGAGGTGGAAGCGGCATGACGCTGGACGTCGCACGCATCCGCAAAGACTTCCCGATCCTTGAGCGCAAGGTGCACGGGAAGCAGCTCGTGTACCTGGACAACGCTGCGACTTCGCAGAAGCCGAAGCAGGTGATCGACGAGCTCGTCCGCTACTACGAAAACTACAACGCCAACATCCACCGCGCGGTGCACACCCTCGGCGAAGAGGCGACGGCCGCGTACGAAGCCGCGCGCGAGAAAGTGCGCGCCTTCATCAACGCTCCGAACACGGAGAGCGTCATCTTCACGCGCAACACCACGGAGGCGATCAACCTCGTCGCCTACAGCTGGGGCCGCGCAAACATCAAAGAGGGCGACGAGATCCTGCTTACTCAGATGGAGCACCACTCGAACCTCATCCCGTGGCAGATCCTGGCCAAGGAGAAGGGCGCGACCGTGCGCTACGTGCCGGTCACCCCGCAGGGTACGCTCGAGCTGAACGGCCTCGAGGATCTGTTCGACGCGCGCACGAAGATGATGGCGCTCCCCCACGTCTCAAACTCGCTCGGCACGATCAACCCGGTCGAGAAGATCGCCGTTGAGGCGCGCAAGCGCGGTGTCATGCTGCTGATCGACGGAGCGCAGGGCGCGCCGCACCTCCCCGTCGACGTGCAGGCGATCGCCGCCGATTTCTACGCCTTCTCATCGCACAAGATGCTCGGACCGACGGGCATCGGCGTGCTGTATGGACGCCGGGACCTGCTCGAGGAGATGGAGCCGTTCATGAGTGGCGGCGAGATGATCCGCAAAGTGACGTTCGAAGACGCGACCTGGAACGACCTCCCGTGGAAGTTCGAGGCGGGGACCCCGAACATCGCGGACGCGATCGGGTTCGGCTACGCGATTGATTACTTGAGCGCGCTCGGGATGGACAACGTCCGCGCGCACGAGGCCGAGATCGTCGCCTACGCCATCGACCGGATGAGCACGATCGACGATATCATCCTCTACGGCCCACCGGCTGAGCAGCGTGGCGGCGTCGTGTCGTTCAACTTCCCGGACCTGCATCCGCACGACATCGGAACAGTGCTGGACACGTACGGCGTCGCGATCCGCTCGGGCCACCACTGCACGCAGCCGCTGATGCGTTGCCTCGGCATCTCCGGCACCGCCCGCGCGAGCTTCTACATCTACAACACGCCGGAAGAAGTCGACAAGCTCGTTGACGCCGTCAAGGCCGCGCGCGAGTTCTTCGCGAAACCACGATGAACTGTTCCGCTCATCCTGAGCTTGTCGAAGGACGACGATTCCTAGTGGAAGGCGTAGCCTGAGGATGACTCAGGACGACTTCCGCAAGCAAGAAGCGGAGCTGGACGACCTCTACCGCGACATCATCCTCGACCACTACCGCAACCCGCGTCACAAGGGCCATCTCGCGACGCCAACCGCCTCACACGAAGGCCTGAACCCCCTCTGCGGCGACGAAGTGACGATCGAGGTGCAGCTCGAAGACGGCCGCCTCGCCGACGTAGCCTACACCGGCTCCGGCTGCTCGATCAGCCAATCCTCCGCATCCATGATGACGGAGGCGATCGAGGGGAAGAGCGTGGACGAGGTGCGCCACCTGATCGGCGAATTCACGGCGATGATGCGCGGCAGCGACGAGGCCGACCCCGAAGAGTTAGGTGACCTCGAAGCGCTTACCGGCGTCCGCAAGTTCCCCGTCCGCATCAAGTGCGCGACCCTTGCCTGGCACACGCTGGACGAAGCGCTGAACGAAGCGTCGAAGTGACGCCGGTCGCGGGGGTGTAATATTGGAAGGGTCATGGTTACTCAACGATCACGTCAGAAGGGATCACCGCGCGGCAAGAGGCTCCGCATCAAGGTAATTCCACCGCCCAAGAGCGTTGAGGAACTGGCGCGCGAGCAAGGCGTTCTGGGCAAGCATCCGGATTACGTGGCTCTCGCGACTGGGGTCTGGCCGACAAAGGCCGATATAGTCGCCTTCGAGAAGCATCTGAGGGAAATTCGCAACAAGAAGTCGCACTAGACGTTGGCAGACTTCGTCTCCGCTGATACGTCGGTCGTCGCTCTGCTCAGCAAGCCGAGCGCCGAAAGCCGGGCATATGACGCCGTCATAGGTTCGGCGCTAATCGCTATATCGTTTCAAGTCCTGCCCGAACTTCTGAGTGCGCAATTCTCGCCGGCGCGACAGGCCCGGCTTGAGGCCTATCTGGACGACGTAGTTGTCTTGCCTCACTCGAGTGCCGCCGATGCTCGATTTGCTATCGCATCGCGAAAGCGCGGGGAACTCCGCAGGAAGCAGAATCCCGGATCCGACGCTTCCGATGCTGATGTCTGGATCATTGCGAGCGCGCTCGAACACAGCCTCCCGTTGCTCAGCCATGATCGACAGCAAGTCGAGTTGGGTCGCGCCCTCGGTCTGGAGGTCTGGACCAACCTCCCGCGCCTGCGCGACGCGAACCCCGCGATCCGCTAGTCCACCTCACCGTAGATCTTCGCTAGCGTCTTCACCGTCGCCTTGCCTGAGCGCGCGTAGTCGATCAGGCGGCGTTCCGCCGTTTCGATAGCGCGGCAGGCATCCGGTACGCGCGCGGCGATGTCCAGCGGCACGCTCGTGACGCCGTGCTCGTCTCCGTGCAGCAGGTCGCCGGGCGCGACGGTCAGGCCGCCGACGGTGACGGCCTTCCCGGCTTCGACGACGTGCACGTAGGCGTGCGAGACGAGGACGGCGGCGGAGAAGAAATGGAAGCCCGTGCGGCGCACCTCTGGCAGATCGCGGACGCCGCCGTTGGTGACGACGCCGATCGCGCCGAGGGCAGCGTACGTCGCGCCGTTTACCTCGCCCCAGTAGGAGCCGGCCACGTCCGGCGTGTCCAGGTCTTCGATGACAACCACCCACGGTTTCGGCACTTTCGCGAACTCGGCCCAGACGACGGAGTGCGACATCTCTTCGCCGTTCTTCGGCGGGTCTTTCGCCCGGATCTTCGCGGTGACCGCGTAACCCACCATCGGGCCGAGCTCCGGGAAACGGCAGGCGATCGTATGGTCCATGAAGCCGGCGTTGCGCGACCGCACGTTGAACGTCTCGATCGCGTTGCAGATCGTCGGTGAGCTGAACTCGCGCAACGCCTCGAGCTGCCCCGGCGTCAGCGGATCACTCATCACGCGGCGAGGCGTTCGAGCGCGGGCAGGCTGACGCGCGCCATGCGGATGTCCGTCGGCGCGAACATGCCCTGCACCCAGACCGGATCGCGCTTGATCGAGCTCGTGTAGTAAGAGACGTACATCTCGTCCCCCCGGATCACGATGCCGGCGTACGATGTGTCGCCCGCACTCGGTAGGTCAGTCAGGCGCGTCAGGCGGTCCGGCTCGACAAGGAAGAGCGACGTTCGCTTCCTGGCGAACAACCCGCCCTGCTGCACGAACTGCGGGAAGTGGCTCGCCTGGTAGCGGCCGACGGCGTACGTCTGTCCGTTGTAGGCGAACAGGCACGGTCCGTCGAGGCGCGTCACCTTGCTTTTGCTGTGCGTCCAGCTCGTGTAGGGTGGCTCGGCGACAGAGATGAGGGTCGAGCCATTGTCGTCGCCCCACAACGTGCCTTTGCCTTCCAGGCGTGCGGTGGAGATGATGCGCCCGTCGGCCATGAACTCGAAGTCGGTCTCATCGTTGCGCTCGCCCTCCCAGATGTAGGAGACCGTCTCCCATTTGAGGCCATCCTCTGACTTGAGGAGCTGCGAGCGGCCGTGCTCGTGCCAGTAGGCGGTGACGTACCACGTTTTGTCGTCGAGAGTCTTGGGGCGCCAGAAGAGCCACCCGCGCTGCTCCGGCTCCACTTCCCGGACGGGTTTCCAATTGTCGCCATCGATCGTCCAGGTGAAGGCCGTCGTGTATGGTTCGGGATTGCGGTCTCGGTTTGGGAGGAAATAGATGAAGAGCCGTTCGCCGATCTGCCCGAACGTTGGGTCGCGGTACTCCCACTCTTCCGGCCGGAACTCTTCCACTAGCTCCCAACTGTGCGCGTCGGGCGACCG
The DNA here is from genome assembly GCA_041481535.1 of Dehalococcoidia bacterium. Taxonomy (GTDB): domain Bacteria; phylum Chloroflexota; class Dehalococcoidia; order SM23-28-2; family RBG-16-64-32; genus DATKKM01. The sequence goes on from JBGPBZ010000035.1 coordinate 17,997, forward strand.
CAACAGCCGCATCCGGCTCCGGCGCGAGCCCAGATGGTAGGGGGAAGCCTGGTGGCAGAGGTAGAAGTTGCCGTTCCAAAACGTAAGGTCTGTGTTGGAGTTGTGGTGGCCATCTGAGACGGCTTTCCAGTTCTCGAGAACGACGTCTCGGTTGACCATCTGCTTCTCGCCCGGGATCAGCGTCGCCGATAGCATTGCAGCGCCCTTGATTGAGGCGAACTGCGCGCGGCCAACTGCGCGCCTGATGGTGCGTCGGGTTTCGGGGTTCACGCGGGCGATTATGGCGCGCTGTCTACGGTCGTGTCCAGACGACGAATGTAAACAAAAGGGAAGGCCGGTGGGCGACGGGAGGGGTGTGTCGCTCACCGGCCTCGCAGGGCCTGATGGGGGTTATCAGGCGCCCACTGGGGAATTGACTGCGTTACGGACCTCTGCCTGGCCGTGCAGCGCCTCGAACTCGCGGCGCAGCACGCCCATGCGGATGACGTCTATGTAGCGGCCGTCCTGGTAGTACTCCTCGCGGCCACGGCCTTCCTCGACGAACCCGCACTTTTCGTATACGGCCTGGGCGCGCGGGTTGATCTCGAAAACGCCCAGCGTCACCTTGTTCAGGTTCATCTGGTAGAAGGCGAATCGCAGCACCGTCAGCATCGCGTCCGTGCCGTAGCCCTGCGACCAGTACTCCTTCTCGCCGATCATGATCCCGAGGTCAGCGAGACGGTCCTCCGGCCGGCCGCGGTGCAGTCCGCAGATGCCGATGTGCACGCCGTCCTTCGTTTCTATCGAGAAGCGCACCTCGCCGAAGTCGTTCGTCTTTGACGCCTGCGCGGCCCAGTCCTTCTCAGCGGCGAGCGAGTACGGATAGCGCGCCATCAGGAACTGGGTGACCTCGCGGTCGTTGATCCAGCGGTAGGCGCGCTCGGCGTCCTCCGGCTCCAGGGCGCGGAGTCTGACCAGCTTTCCGTCTAACATCTCGTTCGCCTCCTTTCCGCCCGAAAAATCGAAAGGCCCGACGCAGAAGCGCCGGGCCTGTGGTTCTCGGTGCTTTGTCTGCTAAGTGGTTGGAACCCGGGCCCCGCTGCGAATGTGGACGTTAAGCGTGGACGGACAGGTAGAAAAACCTGCGCCTACGTACATCTGCTTGGCGGCGTTCGGCCGGGCATTCATAGTGCCGGTATGGTAGCAAAAGGGGAGGAAACGGTCAAGCTACTGTGCTGGGTCAAGACATATCGGACACCGCCTCCTTTCTCGATAGCCATTTTTCGTAGAACTGATTGGGAGTGAGATAGCCAAGCGCCTGGTGGAGGCGCCAGGATTCGTAGCGGTGGTTCCAGGCGAGGAGAGCAGCCTTGAGCCCGCCGAAGTCAGCGGGCAGTTCCTGGACGTGGTAAAACTCGTCGTTATCGGTGCGGAAAGAGCGCTCGATGCGACCGTTGCCCTGAGGGTAGTAGGGGCGATTGTAGTAGTGGGTGAGTCTGAGCTCGGAAACGGTCTTTGTGAAGTCGCCGAGGAATTCTGCGCCGCCGTCGGATTGGATTGCCTGGACAGGGAAGGGAAAGCCCGAGATGACTTTGTGAAGGAAGCGTGCTCCGTCCTTGCTGGTCAGGCTGGGGGCGAGGTCGACGACTCGTTTGCGGGTGAAGCAGTCGATGGCGCCGAACTCAAAGACGGTCTTGCCGTTGGGCAGCTGGACGTACTTGCTGTCCATCTGAACGAGAGCGCCGGGTTCGTGGGCAACCAGATCGGGCGGACGTCTGAGGCGTTGGAGGTGTGGTTTCGGGACCTTCCGCAGTGGGCGGGGTTCCCGGAGCACGCCGCGAGCTTTGAGACGGGAGATGACGCGGTCAATGCCTTTCGGTGAGATACTCATCCCTTCTACCAGGAGGAGGCGGTGCAGCTTCTCGCGGCCGCAGCCTGGGTTCTCCTCACGCAGCTCGAGGATGCGCTGCGTCACGTGAGTTGGGGTCTGAGGCTGACGGACATTCCGGGGCCGGCGGCTGCCAGTCTCGAGGCCAGCCGGACCGTACTGCCGGTAGCTCTGAACCCAGCGGCCAACGGTGTCTGGGCTGCGCCCAAAATGACGAGCCGTGAGACGTGCGTTGCGACCGTGTTCTTCGTACCAGTACACCACTAACAATCGGCGCTTGGCTTCTGCGCTCGGCTCTGCCGGGAGCCTGGCCAGACGCGCCACTCCCGGCAGTATCGCCGTTCGGGCTCTCATTTGGACGCCAGCGTATCGTCCTCTCATTGATCATGC
>JBGPBZ010000036.1:0-20131 GCA_041481535.1 Dehalococcoidia bacterium
AGCGGTGGCACCTGATCGCTTCCCAGACAGTCTGCCAGTACGCCGACGTGTCGATCCAGGTAGAGATGCTCCAGTGCGGCCAGGGCACAACGCGTCGCTCCGCTCCGTCGATGTTCATGACCAGTTCGCCAAACGCTTGCTCGTACGCCTGTCTTGCTTCGTCCGTCAAGACGAAATAGTACAGCTTTGAGACGACGTGCGGGCTCAGCCCGCGCGGATCCACGAAGTCAGCGCTCGCCGCCGCTACGGTCGCGGCCGTCGCGGCGCGCGTCGCGGCGATGTGGTCAGGGTGGCCGTACAGTCCGTACGGATCGAAAGTGAGGACAACATCTGGCCGCACCCTCCGGATATCGCCTACGAGCTGACGAACCAGTACCGCCTGGTCGGCCTTGTCGAGTTCACCGTCGTGATAGTCCAGGATCTTCACGTCGCGAATTCCGAGAACCTTTGCGGCTTCCTTCAACTCGCCTTCGCGGATTTTGCCCAACTCTGTCGGTCCCGGGTTCTGCTCCGGTGAACCGAACCAGCCGAGCTCCCCGCGCGTCGCTGTCACCAAGCGCGTGTCAGCGCCTTCTGCGCTGTATTTTGCGAGGACACCCCCGACGCCCAGCGATTCGTCGTCCGGATGAGCGAATATGCACAGTAGCCTGAGGGAAGGCTGTTCTTGCCGGTTCAAACCTGGCCCATGCGCTGGATCTCGACGGTTCCGTCAAACCACTCTGGTTCGGAGACAAGGTAGGTTCGGAGAGTCGCATACCAAGCGTGCTGGTCGGGATGCTTAGAGTTTGCGTCGTATGTTGCCCTGTCAGCGAACATAGCGTACGCCATGAACTCGTCGGGGTTTTCGGAGTTGGAGCAGAGGACCATTCGAACGAAACCACCGGCATGGTGCCGTCGGTCACGCTGCCAGAGATCGAACTGGTCGATGACCTTCTGGCGCTCGCCGGCCTTAGCTCGAATCCTGAAATAGGTCATATGAGGGGCCATCTTTGCTCCTTTCATCTTGGAGCGCTCGTGCGGCTGTGCGAGCCCGAGTATAGGCGGGGATGCCGACGCCATCAATTCCAAAGGATATCGGCGAGGGCGTACGACGTCCGCGAGGGGTATCACGTATGCCAGTGGGCTGTACAGCGGCTTCAGCAAACGGTGCAGCGATGACCCAACGCTAATTTGACGTTCTGCGGAGGGGAGGGTCAGTGGAGACGCAATTGACGCGTGATCAGGCGGTTTTGCGCCACTGGCCTTTGCCTTCACGGGTGCGGCGGGAGGCCTGGGCGTGGAGGACGGTGCCTTCGGCGACGACTTCGAAGGCGTCGGTTTTGCTGAAGGCGTAGGGGAGGAAGGCGCCGGGGTCGACTTCGCAGAGGATGCGGCCGTGGGTGTAGGCGTGGCCCTCAGTGTAGATGGCGTCGAGCACCTGGAGGACGGGGACGTCGGAGACTGGGTCGTGCGGGGAGTCTCGGAAGACGAGTTCGCCGCGGCCGCGCCGGGATTCCATGACGGTGATGTCGGATGTTACGTGCACGAGGACGGGGGCGCTGTCGAAGCCGCTGCCGTCGGGGCGAGGGAGGTACTTGAAGAAGAACTGCGAGTCTTCCTGGCGACCGGCCTGGGCCGGACTGTCGCAGCGGCCGCGCATGCTGAGGTAGCGGATCTCGTGGCGTTCGGCGTGGCCCCAGATGTGATCGCCCTGCGACTCAAAGACGACGCGGGCGAGCTTGCGTGGCTCGCCGTAGAGCTCGCGGGCGAAGGTGACGGACTCTGGAGTGGAGACGCCGGTGGTGAGGACGTAGTTGGCGGTGATGTTGCCGTATTTTGCGCGGACAGCGAGGCCGGTGTGGTTGTAGGGGCCGACGCAGGTGGAGTTGCCGATCTCGCTTACCCAGGCGACGCCGACGTGGGCGGGCGCGGGCTCGAGCGGCGGAGGGAGCAGGGCGCGGATCGCGTCGGGCTCGGTCTCGAAGTGGACGGTGAGAGTCTTGACGCCGAGCTGGTGGCAGCGCGAGTAGATGCGCTGGATGTTATCGATTTCGTCGGCCGTTTTCACAAAACGCAAGCAGAAGCCTCCTCGCCTGGTTACATCTATAGGACGCATCGGCGGGGCATGTGTTTCGGGTTCGGGATAGCAATATTGGGGTTTTTTCGCGACAAGCAGGTAGAGTCTGTGCTACGAGGGGCCTGGGTTCGGCTGGGATGACGGGTAGGGCGGCGCCTTCGTGTTTGGTGTGGCGCCGGCGTTCCGCGCGGAGATGGTTGCGGCCGCACGCGAGTGGTGTGGTGAGGGTGTCGCGGGATGGGCGTGAGGTCCCTTCGCTAAGGTGGGGTGTTCGCGATCGAGCGAGTGTGCTGCTCAGGATGACGGGTAGGGCGGCGTATTTGTGTCTGGTGTGGCGTTGAGGGCGCAGCGTTTTCTGCGGCGGATGGGGGGACAGCGCAGGTGGGTTGTTTGTGGGCGTCGAGGGTCGTGCGGGCGTGGACGCTGCGCCCCTACGAGTGGATGGCGGGTCGAGGGGCTTCGGTCTGTGTCGTATGTCACTTTCCGCTGTGGGGCGGCGACTGCGATAATGCTCCGCAGTTACCCCCACCCCAGCGCGAAAGGCCCTGTCTTGTCCACCGAAGCAGCCGAGGTGACTATTGCGCCTCCGGCTCTGATTGACGAAAAGAATCTTCTCGGATCGATCATCCGGCTGTCCTGGCCGGTGGTTGCCCAGCAGATCAGCTTCTCGATGGTGCAGCTGGTTGACACGGCGCTGGTCGGTCATCTGGGCGACGACTCGCTTGCAGGCGTGCGGCTGGCGGGGCAGATCCTCTGGTTCTCGCAGGCGGGGATAGTGGCGACGGGCGTAGGGGCCACGGCGATCGTCGCGCGAACGGTTGGCGCAGGTGAGGGACACAAGGCCTCGCGCATACTGCAGACGGCGTTCGTGCTGGCGCTCGGGTGGGGGGCGCTGATGGGCCTGATGATGTGGCTGCTGGGCGGCTGGTGGCTCGGTGTGCTTGGAGCAGAGACGGAGGCGCAGGCAAGGGGAACGGAGTGGTTGAAGGCGGCGGCGTTCGGGATGCCGTTCCTCGGGCTGCTGTATGCGGCGAACTCGGCGCAACAGGGCGCCGGAGATACGCGCACGCCGATGGTGATTGGCGTCGTGATCAATATCGTCAACATCATCGTCGCCTATTCGTTGATCAACGGGACGTGGATAGCGCCAAAGCTGAATGTGTGGGGTTCGGGCATCGCGTTCTCGGTCACCGAGGTTGTGGGGTGCGTCCTGGTAATCGCGGTGCTTTCGAGCGGGCGTCGCAAGATGTCGTGGCACCCGCGCGAGATGTTCTCGTTCGAGCCGGGGGTGGCGCGGCGGATCGTGAACATCGGTGGGCCGGCGGGTGTGGAGCAGCTGCAGTTCAACATCGCGTTCATGATCTACACGGCGATCATCGCCAGCCTGGGGACGGCGGAGCTGGCGGCGCACGGGGTGACGCTGGGCATCCAGAGCCTGACGTTCAACATTGGCTTCGCGCTGGGGATCGCGGCCACCGCCCTCGTTGGGCAGAGCCTGGGGGCCGGCCGACCCGACCTCGCAGAGCGTTCGGCGTACCTCACGATGAAGTACTCGCTCGTCTTCATGAGCGTCGTCGCGGTGGTGATGATGATCTTCGGCACGGAGATTACAGGGCTGTTTGTGGGCGGGCAGGACGCGGATAAGGTCACGCACATTGGCGGGCAGTTGTTGTTCATCTTCGCCTTCGCGATGCCGGGGATTGCGGTGAGCCTTTCGCTCGGCGGTGCTTTGCGCGGGGCGGGGGACACGCGAGCGGTGCTGTTCATAATGGCGGGCTCGACGTGGATCGTGCGGCTGGTGCCGGCGTATCTGCTGGCGATCTACTTCGGGTTTGGCGTGCCGGGCGCGTGGGTGGCGGCGGTGTTGGACATCAGCGTGCGGGCGTTCCTGATGACGGGGCGATTCCGGCAAGGGAAGTGGAAACACATACGGGTTTGAGGTGAGCCGCCCGGCCCGCCCCGGGGGAAGTGGGAAATAGGAAATGGGAAATAGGACTGCGTGGGGATGGCTGACTGGTAGAATTGGCGGGGAGGAGGGACTTCGTCCGTGGCCGTAATTGTTTACACGCTCCGAAACTGCCCCACCAGCGACAAAGCGATGAAGGCGCTCGGCGAGCGTGGCCTCGAGATTGAGGAGCGGCGCGTCGACCAGAACGCGGACTGGTGGGACGAAGCGCTCAACTACTCGCTGACGGTGCCGGTGATCCTGTGGGAGAACGGCGACGTGGAGATTGGTTGGGACGGCGAACACGGGTGAGAGATCACCTGATTTAGGGAAGCGGTCCGCTGTCCCACACGTTCGGAATCTAATGCCAAAAGCTGCGCCCCCGGCGATGCCCCGACTTCGCGTGTACAACACGCTATCGCGCCGCGTCGAGGAGTTTGTGCCGCTGGACCGCGGGCGCGTGAAGATGTACAGCTGCGGGCCGACGGTCTACCGCGACGCGCACATCGGGAACATGCGGTCGTACTTGATGGCGGACTGGCTGCGGCGCTTCCTGGAGGCACAGGGCTACACCGTCTCGCACGTCAAGAACATTACGGACGTTGGGCACATGCGCGAGGAAGTGCTGGACCGCGGCGAGGACCGCGTGATCGCGGCGGCGCGCGCGGCTGGCACATCGCCGCAGCAGATCGCCGCGCACTACACGGAGGCGTTCCTCCGTGACGAGACGAAGCTCGAGATACTGCCGGCCGGCAACTACCCACGCGCGTCGGAGTCGGTGGTTGAGATGGTGGCGATCATCGAACGGCTGGTCAGCAAGGGCCATGCTTACGAGGCCGGCGGAAACGTGTACTTCGATGTCGCTTCGTTCCCGGAGTACGGGAAGCTTTCGGGGCACAAGGGCGAGGGCCTGGAAGAGAGCGGGCGGGTCGCCGCTGACCCGTTGAAGCGCGATCAGCGGGACTTCGCGCTGTGGAAGGCGGCGGAGGAGGGACGCGCGCTGAAGTGGCCGAGCCGCTGGGGTATGGGCTTCCCGGGCTGGCACATCGAGTGCTCGGCGATTGTGTCGCGGTTCCTGGGCGAGAACATCGACTTTCATACCGGCGGCGTCGACAACATCTTCCCGCATCACGAAGACGAGATCGCGCAGAGCGAGGCAGCGTTCGGGCACCAGCACGTGCAGACGTGGGTACACGGCCAGCACCTGCTGGTGGACGGGCTGAAGATGGCGAAGTCGACGGGCAACGTCTATCTCGTCTCGGATTTGGAGGCGCGGGGGTTCGATCCGCTGGCGTTCCGGTACCTGGCGGCGACGGCGCACTACCGCTCGCGGCTCAACTTCACGCTGGCCTCGATGCGAGCGGCGCAGCGCGGGCTCGACCGGCTGCGGGCGAAACTGCATGAGCCTGAAGGCAAGCTTACGAAGAAGGCGCAGGCGGGTGCGGAGACGATCCGCAAGAAGTTCTGGGCGGCGGTCGCGAACGACCTGAACGTGCCGGCGGCGCTGGCGATTGCGTGGGGAGTGGCGCGATCGAAGCTGCCGGGGTCGATCAAGCGAGAGTTGCTGCTGGACTTCGATCGGCTGCTGGGTTTCGATCTGGGGAGGCAGCCGACGCGGCCGGAGGCTTTGCCGTCGGAGATTGCGGCGCTTGTGAGAGAACGGACAGCGCTGAGGGTAGCGAAGAGGTTCGGGGACGCCGATGTTGTGCGCGAGCAGCTCGTCGCGGCGGGGTACGAGGTGCAGGACCGCGCCGAAATGACGCTGGCGATCGCCGTGCCGGACTGGCGGCGAGCCGAGCCTGCGATTTCGTCGAGCGATGATGTGGACTCGCTGCTGGCGCGGGAGCCGGCGCTGGAGTTCACGGTGAGCATCGTCGCGCGGCAGGGGTGCGCGGAGCTGGAGCGCTGCGTTACGTCGGTGAAGACGTGGCTCAAGGACACGCCGGCGGAAATCATCGTCGTCGACAACGGGTTTGACGGGGAGTGCCACGTTTTCGTCGATGAAGTGGCGTCCGGGGATGAGCGGATGCGGTTGTTCCACGCGGACCACTTTCTCGGCTCTGCGGCGGCGCGGAACGTGAGCCTGCGGCAGGCGCGGGGGCGCTACGTTGTCTTTATCGACACGAGCGTGGAGCTGCGCGGCGACGTGTTCACGAAGCTGCGCGAGATGCTGGCGAACCCGACGGTTGGGATCGCAGGACGATGGGGCGCCGTGACGGACGACATGCGCACGTTCACGGAGGCGAAAGCGTCCGGGGACGTGCACGCGGTGGAGGGGTACCTGATGGCGTTCCGGCGGTCGGTGCTGCGCGAGGCGGGGCTGCTGGACGAGAAGTACCGCTTCTACCGGCACCTGGACCTCGACTTCAGTTTTGCGGTGCGCAACCGCGGCTATCGCGCGGTGATCGATACGTCGCTGCCAGCGAGGCGCCACGAGCACGTGGACTGGGAAGCGACGCAGCCGGAGGAGCGCGACCGGTTGAGCAAGCGGAACTTCTACCGCTTCTTGCGGAAGTGGGAGAAGCACACGGAGCTGTTGTCGGCTTAGGGGGCCTCACCCCTTACCCCTCTCAAGCTGCGTCGGGCGAGGGGGAATGCTCTGGTGGTTGATGGGGATGCGTCTCCGCTGGTGCGGTGCGTTTCTTTGACAGAGCTGAAGCGCTGTCCGTACGGTCAGCGGGTTGCCAGGCGGGACGTTCGCTTAGTGGGCTGGATCCTTCGGCTGCGGCCTCAGGATGACCCGCTCGCGCTGGTCACTTATCGTCTTTGTGCAGCCGCTTGTCGACTTCGGCGCGGACGCGCCACTCCTGGCGGCGGAGGGTGGAGCGGATGGCGGCGACGCGGTCACCGACGGGGTAGGAGATGGAGCGCCAGCGGGATGTCTGCGGCTTGACCGCGACGCCCCAACGGATGGCGGAGGCGGCCCAGGTGAGGCCGGCGCCGAAGCTGGCGAGGACGATGGTGTCGCCGGACTTCACGCGGCCGTCCTGCACGGCTTCGCAGAGGGCGATGGGGATGGAGGCGGCGCTGGTGTTGCCGTATTCGGCGACGTTGGAGAACACCTTCTCGATCGGCACGCCGAGGCGGCGGGCGGCGGCGTCCATGATGCGGAAGTTGGCCTGGTGGGGGATGAAGAGATCGACCTGGGACATCTTCAAGCCGGACGCGGCGACGACTTTCTCGGCGGCCTTCGCCATCATCTGCGTGGCCCAGCGGAAGATCTGGGGGCCGTTCATCTTCAGGTAGTAGTCGGTGTCCCTGGCGGCGCTGCCGTTAGAGCCGGCGTTGGCGTGTCGCTTGCGGGAGCCGGCGCGGATGGTGAGCAGGTTTGCGCCGGCGCCGTCTGAGCCCATGGTTGTGGCCATAACGCCGGGCTCGTCGGAGGCGCGGAGGACGACTGCGCCGGCACCGTCTCCGAAGAGGACGCAGGTGGTGCGATCTTTCCAGTCGAGGTGGTTGGAGAGCTCGTCGGCGCCGATAACGAGCACGTTCTGAGCGCGGCCGGCCTCGATGAAGGCGGCGCCGGTGTTGAGGGCGTAGACGAAGCCTGCGCAGGCTGCGTTCAGGTCCATGGCGCCGGCGTTCTTGGCGCCGAGGCGGTCCTGCACGAGGGATGCGGTGGAGGGCATGATGTGGTCCGGCGTACAGGTGGCGACGAGGACGAGGTCGAGATCGTTCGCGTGCATGTCGGCGTTGTGGAGGGCTTCTTTGGCGGCGCGGACGGCCATGTCCGAGGTGGCTTCGTCGCGGCCGACGATGTGGCGGCGCTCAATGCCGGTGCGCGAGGAGATCCACTCGTTGGTGGTATCGAGGCCCATCTTCACGAACGTGTCGTTAGGGACGACGCGGTTGGGGACGTACATTCCCCAGCCTGTGATCTGAGCGTATTTCTGAGGCGCTGCGACGACCTCCGCTCGGCGGTGGTCTCCGTTGAGGCTCATCTTGTCCTTAATGCCGGCTGATACTCCTCCGAGGCTCGAAAGCCTCGGTTACGATCTCCCGACTACTTTGTGTTGTTAGGGGAACCTTCGGCCATTTGCCAGATCTCTTCGGGGGTGAAAAATGACGTCCGGTATCCAAGGAAATGTTCTGTTTTCTCGTCCCATTCGCCGTTGTAGGCGTCCTGTACTTTGTCGTAGATCTCTTTCACGACGCGGCTCATGACGGTGTAATGGGCGTCTTTGCCGCGCCTCTTGGCTTCATCGTTGAGGATGGCGACGATGCCCTCGGAGCCGGACATCGCGCCGATTACGGTCCGCTCTGCCGCGCTACGTCCGACGAGGGCGGGGTCGTAAGCGAGGTAGATGAGGCCACCGGGGGCCTCTTCCTGACGTGCGACGCCGGCCTGGTGGATGCCGGCCTGCGTGGAGAACACGTCGCCGACGAACGGTGAGTTCGTCGCGATGGGGACGTGGCGGTTCATCAGCTCTTTCATCTCTTTGAGGACGCTGAGGTCGAAGCCGGGGTCGCCCCACATGCGGATCGAGCTGGCGACCATCTGTTCGAGCGAGGTGTTGCCGGTGCGCTCGCCGAGGCCGCCGAAGGCGACGTTGACCTTGTTGCAGCCCCAACGCCAGGCGGCGATCGAGTTGGCGGTGGCGAGGCCGAAGTCGTTGTGGCCGTGGAACTCGAGCTCAGCACCGGTCTCGTTCAGGATCGTCGAGACGAGGCGCGGGATGCCGAAGGGAAGCGCAGCGTACGGATCGGGGGAGCCCCAGCCGATGGTGTCGCAGATGCGGAACTTGGCGCGGCCTTCGGTCTGGTCCAAGACGGTGCGCATGAACGGGATGACCCAGCCGTGGATGTCAGCGCGGGTGCAGTCTTCGAGGTGGATGCGCGGCGTGATGTCGTACTCGCAGGCGGTGAGGATCGGCTTGAGGTACTTGTCGATCGCCTCTTCTTTGGAGTGATAGCCGAGCTTGTCGAAGATGTGGTGATCGCTGGAGAAGGCGAGCATGCCGGTCTCTTTGACGCGGCCCTGGCTCAGCGCGTAAAGCTCCTTCACGTCCTTAGGGTTGGCGCGGATCCAGGTGGTGATCTGGGGGAACTCGTAGCCGCGGGAGAGGAGCTGGTCGAGCACCCAGGCGTCGCGCTTGTGGTAGATGAACGTCTCGATCGCCCAGATGCGTCCGGTGCCGTTGTCGAGCTTGTGCAGGAGGTCGACGTAACGGACGCGGTCTTCGTTGGGGAAGAAGGGGAAGCGCGAGTCCTGGGCGCCGTCGCGGAGGGTGGTGTCCGTGAGGAGCTTTGGTTCGGCCTGACCGGGCGGGACGGGAGCCGGCTCCGCTTCGAGCTTTATGGGCGGAATGCGTCCCTTGTAGTTGTAGTAGACGCGTTCCGCGTTGACTGTATCCTTCGTTACCATTTGCTCTCTTCTAGAGCCGGCTTCGCGAGCCGGGGCGTCCCCGAGGCTGGAAAGCCTCGGTTTCTTGTGTTCGTTACCATTCGGTCTCTTCTTACAGACCTATTGTATCCGTAGCCCGAAAACCCTGCTACTCAGGCCATATTACGGCACTGTTAAGCGGCTACTGGGTGTCGGTGATGGTATAGGACCCGTCGTCCGTGATCTCTACGTCGTTGCTGGTTGTGAGGGTTTCACCGTTGCAGTCGACGACCAGGATGTCGTAGACGCCGGTGCCGACCTGGATAGTGTGGGAGGCGCCGACGGGCAGCGTTATACCTTTGCCCAGTTTGTCGCCGCCCCAGTTCTGGGCGTTGGTGGGCGAGATTGCGAACGAGCAGACCTCGACGGAGGCGTTGTTAGTTATCTCCAGGTTGACGATCCGGTGTTCGTCGCCGACGTAGAGTGAGGACGCGCCGACCGGTTCGCCTTCGACTTGAATCTGGATCTCGTACGTCCCGTCTTTGAGGCCGGCTTCGTCTGTCGCGCAGACCCACCACGACCCGCTCTCGCCGCCGGCCCAGGTGTCGCCGATGAAGCTGGCGCCCTTGTCGAGCTCACCGTCGATGTACCAGTTGGCGTCCCAACTCATGCCGTCCTGCATGCCGACGTAGTCCCAGAATGCGCAGACCTTCTTGGGGAGCGAAGGCAGCGCGACGACGGTGTCGGTGGGCTCGTCGTTGTCGGTGACGTCAGCGGAGAAGGTGATGTTGTTGACGTCGACGTTGGAGGTGTCAAACGTGCCGCCGACGGGAGTAGCCTGCGCGCCGTTGTCTGCCTGGTAGGGCGAGACGTACGCGATGCCGTGTTCGGCGTCGTCGATCAGGTCGTGGGCCAGGTTGACGGGGCGGAGGCCGTTGATGAACCCGCCGACGGGCACGCAGCTGTCTTTGCTATCGATGAAGCCGTCGCCGTTGGTGTCTTCGAGGAAGCGGCAGTCGACGGTGGAGCCTTCGGCTCCGGAGCCGGCGATAGACGGCACGCCGATCAACTGGCCGGTGGCGTTCACAGCGAGGCCGCCGCTGTTGCCACCGGCGATGGTGGCGTCGGTCTTGATCCAGGCGCGGTCGCCGACGGAGTGCTCGGAGGTAAAGCCGCTTACGGAGCCGCTGGTGAACGTGATCGTCTCGCCGCCGATGCCCGGGTAGCCGAGGATCTTGATGGGGTCACCGATGTCGACGGCGTTCGAATCGCCCAGATTGACGAAGGGGAAGGTCTCGGTCACGGCGGCCCCTTCCAGAGTTTTCGTGACCTTGATGACGGCGAGGTCGATTGCGTAGTCGACGGTCTGGATCTCGGCGACGTACTTCACTTCCGGTGCGTGGTCTGTGCGATCGGTGATCGCGATCTGCAGCTCGTCGTACTCATCGGAGCGGTTGTCGACGACGTGGCCGTTTGTGAGGATGAAACCGTCCTCAGAGATGATCGTGCCGGATCCGGTCCAGACCGGTGAGCCGTCCTTGACCGCGTCGATCTGGACGACGGCGTGCGCGAGGTCTGAGACACCGACAGGCTTGGGCGTTGGCGTGGCGGTTTCGCTGGGCGCGGGCGTGGGGGTTGCAGTAGCGTCATCGCCGCCGCCGCAGGCCGAGAGGAGGGCGAGCAGGCCCAATACAACCAACGATATGCTTAGCCACGGTGAACGCATAGACTTACCTCTGGCGGGTGACGCGGCGCCGTGCCGCACGGATTGGATGCTGCAATTGTCCCAAGTCGCCCTGTATAACGTCAACGAGGAGGCGGCCTGTGTCCGGACGCTGGGAACAGATTAAGACCGCAGACGGTGAGATGCGCTGTTACGTGAACACGCCCGACATAACACCGGCGCCGGGCGTCATCGTGGCGCAGCACGCGGGCGGTGTTGACGACTTCATACGTGGGATGTGCGACCGTTTCACCGAGGCGGGCTTTGTCGCCGTCGCGCCGGACCTTTACCACCGCGAGGAGCCCGATTCTAAGGACGATCCGATGACGCGAATGTCCCGTCTGCGCGATAGGAACATCATCACGGACATGATCGCAGCCGTTGAGCTGGCGAAGGGGCCGGACAAAGTGGGCGGAGAGCGGCTGGGGGTGACGGGATTCTGCATGGGCGGGCGCGTCGCCTACCTGATGGCGGCGGCGAGCACATCTTTCAGCGCATCGGTCGTCTTCTGGGGCGGGAGCATCATGCAGCCGTGGGGCGAAGGCCCGGCGCCGTTCGACATGACGGAACAGATCAACTGCCCGGTGCTCGGCCTGTTTGGTGAGGACGATCCAAACCCGAACCCGGCGGACGTCGCGAAGATCGACGCCGAGATGACGCGATTCGGGAGGCCTCACGAGTTCCACAGCTATCCCGGCGCCGGCCACGCTTTCATTAACGAGACGCGGCCGAGCTACCGCCCGGAAGCCGCTGCCGACGCCTGGAAGCGCGCGGTGGACTGGTTCAATCGCCATCTCAAGCGATGACCGAGGCGCCTCCGGTCTGCGCTGTGTGATCGCCTGGTCTGAGCGACGTAACCTGTGCTCGATCATCGGCGATCAGTTGCGAGCGATCGTGCCGGAGGCGGAGATCCGCCGAACGGGTGACGACGCTCACATTGTTCACACTGCGCTCACGGCGGATGAGCTACGAGACCGATTGCGGGCGCACGTAACGGAGGATGAGGGGTTGGTTGTGATCGATTTTGAGGTTTGGTCTGGATATGGGAAGGCGCTGGACGCCAAGTGGCTGCTGGCGCGGGGGCACTAGCGCTCGCTGACGGCGCGCCAGAGCTCACGGTCTGACTGGAGGAACTTGCGCAGCTGGCTGGTCGTGACGCCGAGTGCGTGGGCGGCGGCCGCGTAGCTGTTGCCGGCAGCGGCGAGGGCATCGAGGGCCGTTGCAGCGACCAGGGGGAAGTTGGGGTTCTTTGTGTTCGCGGCGAGGGAGCCGGAGCGGCCGCGCTGCGCTGCGAACTCCGGTGGCACGTCCGGCGCGTCGAGGTTGAACGGCGAGCGCACGGCAAAGGCGATCTTCTCTCGCAGGCGTTTGAGCGCGTGACGACGGTTCTCATCCTGCGAGCGCGTTTCTTCGCCCTGCGCGGTCACGCCGCTGGCGTCGTGGTGGAGGCGGACGGCGGTCTCGACTTTGTTGCGGTGCTGGCCACCGGGGCCGCTGGACTTGTAGCGTTCCTCGCGGCACTGGCGGAGGAGATCAGCGTCGGGCAAGCGCAGCCAGCCGTTGCGGACGGTTGTTGCGACGAACGTCTCGTTTGCCATGGTCTGGAGTATCGCACGCGCCTTCATGTGCTTAGCGCGGCGGAGGAGTAGAAGCTGAACTACCCGGTGATCACGAGCGACGACGCGCAGAATGTGAGCGGGACAGCCTGTGCGAACTGCCTGGTGGAGCTATTCTTATCAGACAGCGATGCCTCCGACCACGGTGAGGCGCTGTCGTTTATGGGGGACGCGAAGGCCGATGGAGCCGGGAACTTCGCAGTCAGCGTGTGCGGCAGGACGTACCTTCCAGGTATGAAGTTGAGCGCGACGTCCACCGACACGAGCGGCAATACGTCGGAGTTCTCTCTGAACTACGCACCGAGCGTCAGCCCGGGGCCATGTCCAAGCGCGACGCCATCGCCGACGCATTCGGCGACGCCGACGGCAACCGCTGGGGCGCACAAGCCGGGTGACCTCGACTGTAGCGGAAAAATTGACACGCTGGACGGGCTGATCGCGTTCCAGTTCATCTCGGGTGCGAGCCTGTTGACCCGCCCGGTTGGTTGCCCGGCACCGGACGCGATAGTCGGCGCGCACAAGTTTGGCGATGTGAACTGCGACGGAGCGGTCGATGAGTTGGACGGAGTGGACATCGTCGCCTACGCTGCAGGCGTTCCGCGAGAGCAGCCGGGTGGCTGTCCGGCCATCGGCTAAGCCTACTCCTGTGCGAGGAACGATTGACGGGCGCTTCCGCTGTTTCGTAGACTCCGCCCACACCCGTGTCCAACGTTCGTATTTCGCCTCGTCTTCTGGTTGCCGTGCTCGCGGTGGCGGTGATCTTTGTCGCTGTTCGGGATGCTTCGGCGGACCCGCAGACGTTTGTGGTGAACAACACGGCCAGCAGCTTCGATACCGTATGTTCAGCGAATCCGGGTGGCTGCACGCTGCCGGACGCGATCGAAGAAGCAAACAATAGCCCGGGGCCGGACACTATCACGTTTAATGCTTCGATCACGCAGCTGAGCCTGGACCAGTCGCTGCTTTCGATCGACGGGCGTGACGGGGTGACGATTGAATCGACAGGCGCGACGGTGACGCTGGCGCCGACAGCGGGGTCGTCGACGCAAGACGGAATGGTGATCCGCTCGGATACGGGCATCACTGTGCAGAACGTCACCGTGCGGAACATGGCGTTCCTGGGGTTCGCCGGATCCGGCCTGGTTATCTGCGGTGGAACAGTGGTGGGGATGTGCGCGAACGGCGATGTCAAGAACGTCACCATCGACCACGTGGCGTCGCTGGGGAATACCCTCTACGGAGTCCGCGTCTGGGGCAATAACGTCTCGACGGTGAACGTGAACACGCTGGACACGGAGAACAACGGCTTCGACGGGCTGAGCATAATCGGGCAGGCGGAGGTGGCCGGCGTGGACAGCGTCAAGGGCATCACCGTTGCTTCGCACACGAGCTTCAGCGATCGCGTCGGGATCAGCGTCGCGAGCGGGGCTGATATCGAAACGGTCGATATCGGCGGCAGCAACATCTCGCTGGGGACGACGGGGATCGCGATACAGGCGATCTCGACGAGCGACGTGAACCTTCACGGCAACATGATTACGGACGAGTCGTTCGTGGGGATGGGGTTTCAGCAGGGAAACCTGGGTAGCACGCTGTTTGTAACGGTGGAGAACAACATCATCGAGCGAACGGCGACCGGCGAGGGGCTGCTTTTCTCGACTCCTACGCTGTTTGCATCAGACATTCTGAACAACCAGATCCGCGATACGGGAAAGGCCGGCATCAACCTCGACAGCACAGAGGACTACGGTGGTGACGACATCATGGGCAACATCATCGAGCGAACGGCGGGCGATGGCATCCGGCTGTTCGCGCCGGACGAGGCCCAGCAAATGAACGTGGAGGGCAACACCGTGACGTCGGCCACCGGCAACGGAATCTGGATGTCGGGCATACAGTTCAGCGCGAACACCATCAAAGACAACACTGTCAGCTTAAGCGGTTTGGACGGCATTCACATCCAGGGGGCGGCGCCGAAGCCCGATTTGCTGTCACCGAACAGCATCAGTGGCAACACGGTCTTTGGAAACGCCGGCGACGGCATCGAGATCTCACCGAACGGGGCGGCGACCTTTCCGATAGTGACAATTTCGCAGAACTCGACGCACGACAACGGGGAGATCGGGATCGATCTGTACGCGCAGACCGACCCGTCGCCGGGCGTGACGCCGAACGACGCGGGTGACACAGACACTGGCACGAACAGCCTGCTCAACTTCCCGGAGGCCGGCGGGGATACGGCGCTGGCAGTGACGGGCCTGGCCTGCGCGAACTGCACGGTCGAGCTGTTTGTCTCGGATGGGGATCCGAGCGGGCACGGAGAAGGCAAGCAGTACATCGCCTTTGCGCAGTCAGATGGCGTGGGTGCGTTTGCGGTGCCGATCTGCGGGCATGAAGCGGGAACTCAGGTGACGCTAACGGCGACGAACGCGGCGCACGAGACGTCTGAGTTCTCGGGGAACTACACGCTGACATCGGCGAGCGACGCGTGTCCGACACCGACGCCTTCGGCCAGCCCGACACCATCACCTTCACCAGTGCCAACGCCGGAACCGACGCCCGGACCGAGGAAGGGCGATCTCGACTGCAACAACGTTGTGGATGCGCCCGGCGGTCTGGTCGACCTCCAGTTTGTGGCGCTCACGCAGCTTCTCAGCCGGCCGCCAACCTGCCCGAACCCCAACACGTTGGCCGGTGGGTTCCAGTACGGCGATATGGACTGCGACGGCGATGTCGACGTCGTGGATGGACTCGAGATTGTGGCGGCGGCGGCAGGGGTGCCGCGAGACCTGCCGCCTGGCTGCGCGCCGATCGATGTGGCTTGATCATTTGTAAACCGCGTATGCCAGCGGGCATCATAGAGGCGTGACTATTCTCGTAGCGGGCGGAACGGGATTTGTGGGTGCGGGTATCGTGCGCGAGCTGGCGCGGCGCGGGAAGAAAGTTGTGGTTCTGAGCCGCCATCCCGATCCGAAGCGCTTTCCCGGGCTCGATGTGGAGTTCCGCCAGGGGGATGTGACGCAGCCGGAGACGCTCGTGGCGGTGATGAGGGGCGTGGAGGCGGTCGTGGGGACGCAGCAGTTCCCGAACTCGCCCATTGAGAACCCTGGCAAGGGGTACACGTTCGAGAAGATCGACGCGGAGGGGACGGAGAACCTGGTGCGGGCGGCGAAGGCGGCGGGGGTTGGGCGCTACGTTTACCTGAGCGGGGTTGGCGCTTCGCCGGAAGGGCGGCACTGGTTCCGGGCGAAGTGGCGGGCGGAGACGGTGGTCAAAGAGAGCGGGCTGTCGTACACGATCCTGCGGCCGTCGTGGGTGTACGGGCCGGAAGACCGCTCGCTCAACAGGTTCTTGAAGATGTCGCGCTTTCTGCCGTTTGTGCCGTTGATCGGGAACGCTGGCAAGCAGCAGATGCAGCCGGTCTTCATCGATGACGTCGGTCGCGCGGTGGCAGAGTCGCTGGAGAATCCGGCGGCGAACAACCAGCTGTTCGAGCTCGGCGGGCCGGAGGTGATGTCTATGGCGGAGGTCGTGCGGACGGCGCTGCAGGTATCGGGGCGCAAGAGACTGCTTCTGCCGTCGCCGGTGTTTGTGGTGAAGCTGGTGGCGTCGGTGATGCAGTTCGCGCCGGGGAGGCCGCTGACGCCGAACGCGGTGGACTTCATCACGCACGACGCGCTTGCGGACCCGGCGGCGATCCAGAAAGCGCTCGGCCTGCGGGTGACGCCGCTGCGGGAAGCGCTAGCGACTTATCTGGGGAACGCGTAGTGCACCTGCTGGAGCGGACGACGCTGATCAAGGCGCCGCGGGCGGACGTGTTCGCGTTTTTCGAGGACGTGAACAACCTTTCGCGGATAACGCCGCCGTGGCTGCGACTGACGATCCGCGCGATCGATGAGCCGCCGATGCGCAAGGACTTTCGTATCGAGCACACTCTGCGCTGGCTGGTGGTGCGGCTGAAGTGGGACGTTGTGATCAAGGACTACGAGCCGCCGCGGTACTTCTCGGACGAGCAGGAGAAGGGGCCGTACAAGTACTGGCGGCACGTCCACACGTTTGAGGAGGTGGAGGGCGGGACGCTGATGCGGGACCGCGTGCAGTACGAGCTTCCGTTCGGCGTTCTTGGGTCGGTCACGCACAGGCTGGTGATCGCCCGTCAACTGCGGAGCATTTTCGATTACCGCAACCGTCAGATCCGCAAGATCTTCGCGACGGCTGCGTCACGGCGCGTGGACACCCCGCCCCACCCCGCCCCAGAATAAGGCTAAGCTGGGGGACACCCCCAGACCCCCGGTATGGGCCTACGGCCCCTTCACTTGCGCTGTTTGGTGTCGAGCTGGTGAGGCGCGTGTTCTTGCGTCGACCGTCTACTGTCGTAGACCCGCACAGACACCCTGCTCCACCCTTCCCCATAAGCGGGAGAGAGCTGGGGACATCCTCAGACCACGGTATCCTCCAGAGGCGGACAGGTGGGCCTCCTCCTCCGGCGGACAGGTGCGGCCCCTTCACTAACTCATTTGAGTTGGCTGTGGCGTTAGTCTGGTTGGCGGAAGGGTTGTGGTTGGGGCGACGTTTCTTTGACAGAGCTGAAGCGGGAATCATCGGTTTAACACACCCAACCAAAAAGGAGTAGGGTAGATGTGCGATGTCAACGCTGAAGCAAAAGTCTACATCCGTCAGGACGACGGAACGCTAAAACCTATCGGCTTAGACGAATCTCTCGGCGTCCGCCTTGGGCAATACGTCCTACTTCGAAGACTGGGGCTGACGCTCAAAGAGATCAGGTATATATCGGAGACTCCCCTACTCGGGGCGGGCGGCTGACCTGACGGCGGCGTATATCTCTTTGTACGCCTCAATCAAGTCGCTCCTCTTGTAATTCATGGCTGCCCTCGGCGCTATTTTGGTCAGCTCAAGCGAAACCAGCGCCCACGCAACTTCGACGTCGTTGGTCTGTATGGAATCGGTCATCATTCAGCCTCCTGACAGTGAGATGCCGCCAGTCTAGCAGTCAAACCGAGCATCTGAGGGCTAAAATGTCGAGTATGCCCAAGAATGAGCAGGGCCGCCCATCGACTCCGGATCAGCTCGCGACTAGTCGACCCGCTAGAAATGCTCGGCAACGTCTTGGCCGCCACGAGAAATACCTAAATTTGCTGGAGCGAGCTCGGCGGCTCCGGCTCGATTCGGGGTTGCCTGCGGACTTGCTAGAGCAAACGCTCAAGCAGGCCCAGGATGAATTGCCGAATCTGACCGAAGCGACGGCGGGGCCTATTTGGCCACGAGCGAGACCCAAGAAGATTGAAACGCCTGAGACCTGCACCATCTACATCGATGAGTGCGGCGGACACAATTTCACAGCGAAGGAGCGTTTCGGCGCGTTTTGCGTTGCCGCCGTGATCATCAGGGATTCAGACTGGCCAAATGTAGATCGAGAATGGAAAGCCTGGAAACAGGTGTTCCTAGGCTCCGAAAGCAAGCGGGTGCATGAACCCGACATTCGTGACGGCAATCTCTCATTTTGGTGCGGTGGCGACGCCTTGAAGAGACAGCGTGCCATCGACGCCCTGCCCGATATCCTTGGTCGTCTCTCCTTTGGAGCTGTGGCCTGTGTGTTTCACCGTGTGGAATATGCCGAGCGAATCGGAAAGGGCCGATGGGATGAAAGCCTGCCTGATCAGGCTTACCTAATGGCTGTGGATTTTGTTATCGAGCGGCTAGCAATGGCCCTCTACTATCAGCTTGATGGGGCTCAGGCGCGTGTTGTATGGGAATCTCGCGAACCGGCGCAGGATGCGCGTGTTCAATATGAATTCGCGAGGCTCTTTCTTGACGGCACATCATACGTCTCACCGTCATTCATTCGACAACAGTTGAAACCGGGGCTAGAGTTTCAAACCAAAGAATCTAACAACACCGGCCTACAACTTGCCGATTTGCTTGCTCGTCCAGTTGCCGAGAAGATACTAGATCCCGCGAGCACGCCCGAACGATGGCTGGCCTTTAGAACGAAGTTGTGTCCAGAACAAAGAACGGGTAATTCAATCCTTGGTCTAAAGATCGTTCCGTGGGATGACAAGTACGCGGGTATCTGGAAAAGCTGAGGGGACCGCTTGCGCGATCCCCATCCGCCGACTAGATACGAACCTAGCCAACTTGATTACTACTCTAGAAATACCTAAGGTTAAAGTCAATGAAAATACGTCACCAAGCCTTGACATTTAGAAACTTTTGTGGAGCGGATGCGTTGTGACTATGAATAATAGGAAGGCTGAGCATAAGGATACGTCGATTTCGCTCTACGGAATGACGATAGAGCAGGCCTTACGGAAAGCCGTCAAGGCTGGCCCCTACCCTAAGAAGCCTTCTGCCCGACGTACCAGTCAACGCGCCCCTCGACGTTCTGCAAAAGCGAAGTAAACCGCTCGCCGTCGCTTATCTTTCGGGCGTTGTGCCTGAAAGCAAACTCGTTGACGTACTGGTTTAGGTAGCCCGCGTCTACGTGGTGGTATGTCCCGATTAGGCCGCGCTTCAAGATGGCCCAGAACGATTCGATACCCTGAGTGTGAACCTCGCCCCTGACGTACTCGCTGTCATGGCGGATAACGTCGTGCGGGAGCATCGCCCCTATGCGAGCATAGACGGGGTGCTGGTCGGTCATTAGGCGGGACTTCTTGCGGTCGATGCCGTAGAACATCTCGCGCTCGACGTTCTGCTGGTTGACCTTCATAACCCGCGCCCGAACCTTGCCGCCTCGCTCCATTATCCCAAAGACGGGCGTCTTCTTGTCCCACGATTCCTTTATCGCCTCGCTCATCGTGCGGGTCTCTATGCGGTGCTTGCGGTGGCCGCGCGGCTTCCCGCCGACGTAGGTCTCATCGGCCTCGATGGTGCCGGACAGCGGGCCAGGATTCTTGTCTGTCATGGCGTAGCGGATGCGGTGACACATGAACCACGCCGTTTCATAAGTAATGCCAAACTCGCGGTGGATTTGGTGGGCCGATACGCCCTTCTTGGATGAGCACATGCGGTACATGACGGTTATCCAAGTGCGGAGCGGAATCTTGGAGTCCTCGAAGATCGTCCCCTTTGTGACTGAGAACTGACGGCGGCACGCCTTGCACTTGAATAGCTGGCGCGGGCCTACCAGACGCCCCTCAGCCTCACCCTTCTTGGCCTTGCGTACGGACGCCTTGACCTCGATACAGTAGACCTCAGCGCCCCCACAGTCGGGGAAGATGCAATGTACGCCGCGCGGCCACCTTATCTTTTCCAGCATGGCGCGGGCGTCAACTTCGGTCAGGGTGCCGTCAGTGAGCGCGACTAGCGGGCCTTTGGACTTTGGTTCTTTGAGCTTGACCCGGTTCTCCGGACAGTTTGATTCTTGGTAGATCATGCCGCGACGACCGCTTCAGTGTACAGCCGTTCGTAGGCGACCGGGCTGAGGTGGCCGATCGAGGAGTGGCGG
>JBGPBZ010000037.1:0-20060 GCA_041481535.1 Dehalococcoidia bacterium
CACTTCGTTCGCGACAATGCGGAACGGGCCAGCCGCGCCGATGCGGTAGTCGCCGGAGAGGAGGAGGAACACACCCATCGCGACGGCGTGGCCGGGGCAGGCCATGACTACCGGCGTCGGGAAAGCGAGGACTCGCTCCGCCAGCTCGAAGCCGCCGAACAGCATGCCCATCGCATCGGGGCCGCCCGCTGTGAGGACACGCAGATCAAACCCCGCCGAGAACATCCCTTCCCGGCCGCTGAGGACGACGACGGCTTTGTCCGCGAGCGCCTGGTCGAAGGTGGCGTTGATCGCGGCGAGCATCTGGGGCGACAGCGCGTTCACCTTACCGTCGTCCATCGTGATAGTGGCGATGGAGTCCTTGAGTTGATACGTAACGAGGTCGCCCATTGCAAAGCCAGTCACCTTGCCCCTCGCCCGTGAGAGCGAGGGGCAAGGAGTGCGTGGTTACGCCGTTGCGCCTTCGGGTATCGCCCCGACCTGCTGCATCATCGACAGCATGTCGATGTACTCGCGCTCCGAGTAGATTTTCCCGTCGCGGATCTCGAGCACATCGCAGACCGGGATGCTGACCTTGCGGCCGCTGCCCGGTACTCCGGCAAAGTCGCCGGTGTGCGTGCCCGTTCCGATGAACTCAACGACAACAGTGTCTCCCGAGGCGTGCACACTCTTAACGTTGATCTTGCCGTCCGGCAATGCCGTCGCAAACATCTGACCCACGGCGATTCCCGCGTCGGGGCCGTCCATCCGCTTCCCATCGCCACCCGTGTACGAGTAGTCGGCATGCATGAACCCCCTGTATGCGTCCCAGTCGCGCCGGTTCCAGGTTTCCATGTATTCACGAGCAGTCTTGGCCAGGTCTGCCATTGCGGGCCTCCTTCTGAAAATACGTTTGCCATCGGCATTCTACTGCACTTGACGACTGAGGTGGGTGGGATAATAGGGCCAGCGCTGTGATACGGTAAGAAGACAAGAATGTCCACGACTCGACTCACATGGCGCTTCGTTCGCATCCCGAATCAGCGTAGCGCAGGAAGAGGTGTGCCGTAAGCGATAACCGTCACAGGCCGGATGACGGCTGGCATCTGAACTCGCCGGGCGATGCGTGGATCTCGGTCGGGCTGGTGCTGCCCGCTGTCATCGTGCTGGCTGTGGCGGCGGCACTCGTCGTGCCGGCGTTCCTGGGCTACATCTCAACCGGCGCCGGCGCCACGGGTGATTCGACCTCGGCGACGCCAACGCCGACGCCGAACATCGTCTCGGGCGCAGGTGTGGTCGCGGACAGCCAGTATTTTTCTTTCGGTCCGCAGGACTGGTTCTACTCTGGCGCAGACGTCAACGCAGAGACGGGATACATGTATGCGGATGACCCGCTGCCGGCGCACCAGCTGGCGGACGTTACGGCCCAGAGCATCTGCGATCCGAACTTTATGGGCTATGCCGGGATCAACGAGATCAGCGACTTTACAAGCGCGGGAACCCACGTGTTCAGCTCGCCGCACAGCTTGCGGTTCGGAGACACGGACTCGGGCTGCTACTCAGGAGTCCTGCTGTTCTTAGATGACGGCATCTACGGCGGCTTCGAGCCGACGCATATAGACGCGACGTTCTGCCTCCACTATCGCTTCTGGTATGACAGCTCAGGTGGCAGCGACTTCTCATCGCTCGCGGGCCAAACTCCGGGCCCGACGGCCTCGGCTCCTGTCGGGTGCCTGGACCTCACGCCGACGCCGTCGCCCACGCCCACCCCAACGCTAACACCGACGCCGACAGCCATTAACACCGGCCCCGCCTGTCCGGGCGCACCCTCCCCGCCCGGCGGGACGTGCCCGCCGTGCCCGACCTTCAACGTCAACGCTCTGGACAGCACGGTGGGAGTGCTGTCAACGTGCTTCCCGTCGCCCAGTCCGACGACAACGCCGACGCCGACTCCTACGCCCACACCGAGGCCTTGCGTGACCCACCCCGCTTCTCCGGTGCCGACTGACTTTTGCAGCGGAACGCCGACGCCCACGCCGACTTCACCGTTCCCGAGTTGCGCGTTCATCACGGAGGTCGGCGTCTTGTGCACAGCGACACCATCGCCATCACCGTACGTTTCGCCGACACCATGCCAGATGGTGAGCCCAACGAACTGCGACGTTGTATACCCGCCGCTTGGCGACGCTGACTGCAGCTACCACGTCGACCTCGGCGACGTGAAGGAAGTGCTCAGGGACTCCGCCGGAATCGAGGAGGCGCAGTGCCAGGTGCCCGGAAACGTCAAGTGCGACGACGGGCTGAACCCGATGGACGCGTTGCTGATCCTGGAGCACGTGGCGGATACGAACCCGCAGCTTCCGGTGTGGTGCGCTCCGTTCCCTAACTGACTCACAGCAGATTGTCTGCCGCGAGCCGATAAGCCGATCAACGTTGCGGAGGGGTGACGCCGCCGTGGCGGCCTGTACCCAAGCGTGACGAAGATCACATTAGTTTCGCTACCGCGAAATATTCGCCTGCCGTAAAATAAACTGCGTGAAATTGCCAAACAAACTGCACCAGCGGGCGCTTGTCGCCTACGGGCGGGCCGTTCGGATCGTCGACCCCGTCCGTTTCCAGCTCTGGGCCGAGCGTGGGCTGACGATGCCGCAGGTGCGTGTGCTCTTCGAGCTTGTGGAGTTGGGCGAACGGTCCGCCGGTGAACTGGCAGAGGCCCTCTCCGTCGCTCCGCCGACGATCACCGGCCTGACCGACCGGCTCGTTAAGCAAGACCTGATCGAGCGACGGGAAGACGCGCGCGACCGGCGTGTCGTCCGCCTCGCTCTTACCGACGACGGACGTGCGCTCACCGCCGAAATCGCGGAACAGGCCGGGGCGTATCTGCGCGAGGTGTTTGACGCGCTGCCTGCCGGCCGTCTCGACGACATCTGCGCGGCGCTGGAAGACCTGGCCGATGCCAACGACAGGCTGCGCAGCCGAACGGCGGTGCCGTCATAGCACGCCTTGCCGAAGCCCCCGCGGCCGGCGGCGATTTCCCGTACCCGACGCTGTCCCACCGGGAGATCCTGCTCATCTTCTCCGGCCTGATGCTGGGGATGATGCTCGCCGCACTGGACCAGACCGTCGTCTCGACGGCGCTGCCCACCATCGTCGGCGAGCTAGGTGGGCTGAACCACCTGTCGTGGGTGCTGACGGGGTATCTCCTCACGTCAACGGCAAGCGTCCCGCTGTACGGCAAGCTCAGCGACATCTACGGCCGCAAGATCATGTTCCAGATAGCGATCGGAGTGTTCCTGGCCGGGTCGTTCATGTGCGGCTTCTCCCAGAACATGCTCGATCTGGTCGTTTGCCGGGGCATCCAGGGTTTGGGCGCCGGCGGCATCCTCGCGATGGCGATGGCGATCGTCGGAGACATCCTGCCGCCGCGTGAGCGAGGACGTTACCAGGGCTACATCGGCTCGGTGTTCGCCACGTCCAGCGTCATTGGACCCCTGGTGGGCGGGTTCTTCACGCAGCACCTGAGCTGGCGCTGGATCTTCTACATCAACATCCCTCTCGGTATCGCTGCACTCGTCGTCACATCGATCGTGCTGCGCATGCCCGTAAACCGCCGCGAGCACTCGATCGACTTCATCGGCGCCGCGCTGATGGTTGCCGGCGTCACTTGTCTTCTGCTTGTCGCGAGCTGGGGCGGCACCCAGTACGACTGGCTTTCGCCGACGATCATCGGCCTTGCCGTCGCCGGGGTTGCGCTCGTCGGGCTGTTCGTAGCGCAAGAGCTGCGTGCATCGGAGCCACTGTTGCCGCTGCGCCTCTTCCAGATGCGAGCGGTCGGCGTTGGCAGCGGAATCCTGTTCCTCGTCGGGATGGGCATGTTCGGAGCGATCGCCTTCCTCCCCGTCTACCTTCAGGTCGTGCAGGGCGTGTCGCCCACGAGTTCCGGCCTGCGCCTCGTGCCGCTGATGGCGGGGATCATCGGCAGCTCAACGTTCTCCGGGCGATACATCTCGAAGACGGGGCGCTACCGCATCTTCCCGATTCTCGGGACGGGGATGGTCGTGGTCGGAATGCTGATGCTGTCGCAACTCCAGCCGGGCACAACTTTCCTCGAGGCGTCGGTCTACATGCTAATCATGGGCGCAGGCGTGGGCATGGTCGTGCAGGTGATCGTCATCTCTGTGCAGAACTCGGTCGATTACCGGTACATGGGCACGGCGACAGCCGCCACCAACTTCTTCCGCTCGATGGGATCAGCGTTTGGCGTGGCGATCGCCGGCGCGATCATTGACAACCGGCTCGGCCACTACCTCCCGCGCCTCGTCAACGAGAGCGATCTCCAGGGCCGCGACCCGAAGGTCCTGCTCGCCAGCCCGGAGCAGCTGTACCAGCTCCCGCCGAACGTCGTGCACGGCGTGGCGGAGGCGTTCTCGAAGTCGGTGGACGTCGCATTCCTGGCCTGCGTGCCGGTGGCGGCGCTGGCGTTCGGGCTCACCTGGTTCCTGCGTGAGGCGCCGCTGCGAGAGCGTTCTCACGCGGTTGTGGTCGAAGAGGCGCTCGCAGAGCCGATCGTCTAACGAGCCTAATCGATTTCTTCACAAGCATCCCCGCTCGCGCTTGAGCACGCCAGCATCTGTATCTGTGTGACCGTCTCAGATGTAAGTGCCCGGTTGACTCGCGGACGGGCGTCAGGCACAGTATCGGGGTGCGCACCCGCAACGCACAGGCCGGTTTGCGTGCGCCACAAGCCTGGAGGCGGAGTGTGCGAGAAGGCCTGATACGCCGACCGTTCGTGGCCCTGGCCGCGCTCTCCCTGATACTCTTCCTGACCACTGCCTTCGCCCTGTCTAGCCGCGCGCCTGCAGCCGACGCCTCCGATTCGGAGACGGCGGCGCTTATCGGGCTGATCAATGGGGGACGCGGCTCTCCGCTGAGCGTCAGCGCTGGGGCCAATTCGGACGCGCAGTCAGCCGCCCAGACGGCGGTGGACGCGTGCGCATACAACTACACGTTGATGGGGCACAACAAGATGCTGGTGAGCTATGGCTTCGTGACCGCGCAAACGATCTACAACGCGTGGGCGGCCGATAGCTATTACTCGAGCGTCATGAACGACCCGAACTTGCACTCCGTGGGGATCGCGCGCGCGAAGAAACAAGGGTGCAACTTTGGCTACCTCTGGATCGCCTACTTCGACAAGGGCGGCGGTGGTAGCGTTACGGCCGCACCGACTCACACGCCTTCGCCGACACCGTCCAGGACACCCAGTCCGACGGCAGTGTCGTCGCTGACGCCCACTGCGACACCAACCGGAACCCCGACGCCGTCATCGACGCCCACTCCCACGAGCGGCTGCGCCGGGGTCAGTGACGTCGGCAACCAGTGCACGTCACCGACACCGACGTTCACGGCAGTGGGCGACCCAACGCCAACGGCGGCACCCGAAATGCCCGGCGATGCGGACTGCGATGGTGACGTGGACTCTGAAGACGGGATCCTCGTGCTGATGCTTGCGGCCGGTTTCAGCCCGTCTGTGCCGTGCCTGGACTTGCACGGCGTCAACTGCCAGGGCCTGGTCGACATCACGGACGCGCTGGCGATCCTGTCGTACCTCGGCGGCATACCGTTCGAGTTGCCCGTTGGCTGCCCGCCGCTGGGCACCGTCGTGACGCCATCGCCATCGCCAGTCCCGACAACGTCAGCGACGCCCACAGCCACGCCGGGCCCAACGGAGACTCCCGCCGTCACGCCTGCAGCCAGCGGGTCACCGGCCTGAAGACGCTGCAGCTACGTTTGCGGGGGTTAGCTGCGGGCCATTGCGACGTGCTTACGCTGGCGTGAGCGGCCGTGCTGGTCGAGCGTCATCTTGCGGAGGCGGACGCTCTTG
Source organism: Dehalococcoidia bacterium (assembly GCA_041481535.1). GTDB lineage: Bacteria > Chloroflexota > Dehalococcoidia > SM23-28-2 > RBG-16-64-32 > DATKKM01. Next base: position 5,864 of record JBGPBZ010000037.1, read on the forward strand.
GGTGTGACCTCGAGACACTCGTCTTCGCGGACAAACTCCAGCGCTTGCTCGAGGGAGAGGTTGACGGGCGGCGTGAGCTGCACGGCGATGTCCGATGTAGACGAGCGAATGTTGGTCGCCTTCTTTTCCTTCGTGGGGTTGACGTTCATGTCCTCTGCGCGCGGGTTCTCGCCGACGATCATGCCTTCGTAGACCTCGACGCCGGGGCCGATGAAGAAGGTACTGCGGTCCTGCAGGTTGCTCAGCGCATAAGCCGTCGTCATACCGCGGCGGTCAGCGACTAGGCTCCCGGTAGAGCGGGTGCGAATCTCGCCGAACCAGGGCTCATAGCCTTCGAAGACGTGGTGGAGGATGCCGGTGCCGCGCGTCTCCGTGAGAAACTCAGTGTGGAAGCCGATCAGGCTGCGCGCGGGGATGATGTGTTCCAGTCGCACCCAGCCGGTGCCGTGGTTCACCATGTGCTCCATGCGGGCCTTGCGCACCGCCAGGAGCTGCGAGGCGACGCCCAGGTGCTCTTCCGGGATGTCGATGGAGAGGCGCTCGACCGGTTCGTGGATCTTGCCGTCGATCACCTTCGTGACGACTTCGGGCTTGCCGACCGTCATCTCGAAGCCTTCACGGCGCATCTGCTCGACGAGGACGGCGAGCTGGAGCTCGCCGCGGCCCTGAACCTCCCAGACGTCCGGACGGTCGATAGAGTTGACGCGGATCGAAACGTTGCCGATCGTTTCGGCGTCCAGGCGGTTCTTGAGGAGGCGCGCGGTCAGCTTCGAGCCTTCGCGGCCGGATAGGGGCGAGGTGTTGATGCCGATCGTCATCGAGAGGCTTGGCTCGTCGACGTGGATGACGGGCAGCGGGCGCGGGTCGTCGGGATCGGCCAGCGTTTCGCCGATTGTGACGTCAGCGAGGCCGGCGATGGCGATGATTTCGCCCGGGCCGACTTCGTCTGCGGAGACGCGGTCCAGGGCTTCGGTGACGTAGAGCTCGGTCACCTTCACGATTTCGATCGTCCCGTCGACGCGGCACCAGGCGACGTTCTGCGCGCGCTTCAGGGTGCCATTGCGCATGCGGCAGAGGGCGATGCGGCCAACGTACGGCGAGGCGTCGAGGTTGGTGACCAGCGCCTGCAGGGGGTGGCCCTCCTCGTACTCGGGCGCGGGGATGTGCGAGATGAGCAGATCGAAGAGCGGCTTGAGGTTCTCGCTGGGAACGCTCAGGTCGAGAGTCGCCGTGCCTGTGCGCGCGTTCGTGTAAACGATCGGGAACTCGATATGGTGGTCCTGCGCATCGAGGTCGAGGAAGAGCGCGTAGACCTCGTTCACGACGTCCTTGATGCGGGCGTCCGGGCGGTCGATCTTGTTGATCACGAGGATAACGGGAAGGTGCGCCTCGAGCGCCTTGCGGAGAACGAAGCGTGTCTGCGGCAGCGGCCCTTCGCTCGCGTCGACGAGAAGGAGGACGCCGTCCACCATCGTGAGGCCGCGCTCCACCTCTCCGCCGAAGTCGGCGTGGCCGGGGGTGTCGACGATGTTGATCTTTGTGCCCTGATAGCGGATGGCGGTGTTCTTGGCGAGGATCGTGATCCCCTTCTCGCGCTCCAGGTCGTTCGAGTCCATGACGCGATCGATGATTGCGTCGTGCTCGCTGAAGACGCCGGACTGGCGGAGCATACCGTCGACGAGAGTCGTCTTGCCGTGGTCGACGTGCGCGATTATGGCGACGTTGCGGATGTCATTTCTGGTGGGCATGCAGTTACTACTTTCCAACTATTGGGTGCTTTCAGTGTACGTCGGAAGGCGGATTAGAACAAGTTTGCGGGTTTCAGTGATTGGGCGCGAAGCCTTGAAGGTGTACTTGACCGCTGGGGATGAGGGTTACGCCCTGAGGCAGTGGAATGACGACACCGCTCGCTCCTGGAAACTTGAGCGCGATGGCATGAGCCTCATAGGTCGGGGTCGGCTGCGGCTCAAAGTTGGCCGCGTTGGCGATGCCAATCGTTATCCCGATCTGGCCGGGCGATTCGGCCGCAGGAGTTGGGCCACCCGGCGGCAGATCGATCGGCCCAGTGACCGCGCATAACGTCGCATCCGTAGCGCCGGTCCCGCAGGGCTGGGCGGCGTAATCAATGTCGATGGGAAAACCAGGCCCAGATGAAGGCAGGAACAAGATGTCGGGGTACCTCGTAATTCTGCAGCTCTGGTTTCCGATATTGGTCACTCCGAGCCCGTAATAGGCTGCGCCTGCTGCGGCGCCAACTCGCACAAGCGCCCCAACCAGATGCGCGGCATCACAAGCGGTTGGTGCGAAAGTCACGCCCGGCTCAGCTGTCTGACCGGGTACCGGGGGAGGAGTTGAGCCGATAGCTGCAGCCGGTGCGGCGCTGGGTGTCGGGGATGGCGTGGCTGTAGGCGAATTGCCGCCGCCGCACGCAGCGAGGAGTGCCAGAGAGACGCCGAGGCAGGACAGGAGCAATCGCACGATGGGATAACGCTGGCAGGCGTCCCTGGGTGCGTTCCTACGCCCGCGGCATGCCCAGCCCGCGGATGGCGCCGATCGTCTTCATGACTTCGCTGGTGCCGCCGGCAATCGTGGCGCTTACGGCGAGCTGGTAGCCGCGCTCCATGCCGCCCTTCAGCTTGGCGTACTTGCTCTTCGGGTGCAGCGGGCCGTACATCCCCAGCAGCTCCATGCCCGTGGAGGAGAAGCGCTGAGTCAGCTCCGTCGCATAGAGCTTGGCGATCGTCGCCTCGTAGTTCGGAGCCTTGCCGCCCGCCTGCAGAGACGCGACGCGATACGAGAGCGCGGCCGCGATTTCAATCTCGATCGAAATCTCGGCGAGGCGAGCCCGAATCTCGGGCTTGTTCTCGATAAATTGCGGGTTCTCTTTGGCGAACTCGATCAATTCGCCGAGGGCGCGGCGGAGGCGGGCCGAGCCGGCGATCGAGGAGCGCTCAAAGTCCAGCGCCACGGCTAGCATGTACCAACCCATGTTCTCCTGGCCGACGAGATATCGCGCCGGGATGCGCACGTCTTCGAAGAACACCTCGTTGAAGCCGTGATCGCCGGCCATATTGATCAGGGGACGGATCGTGATGCCGGGCGCGTCCATTGGCACGAGGAACATGCTGATGCCCTTGTGCTTCGGTGCGTCGAAGTCTGTGCGAGCGGCGAGCCAGCCCCAGTTGGAGCGGTGGGCGCCGGTGGTCCATATCTTCTGACCGTTGAGCACGAAGTCGTCACCATCGCGGACGGCCTTCGTCTGGATGGCGGCGAGGTCTGAGCCAGCAGCGGGCTCCGAGTAGAGCGTGCACCAGACGTGCTCCAGGTTCGTGATCTTCGGGATGAACTCTTCCTTCTGCTCCTCCGTGCCGTACAACATGAGCGAAGGGCCAACCCAGGCCACGCCCATGTTGAAACCGACGGGCGCGCCGGCGTAAGCCATCTCTTCGTTGTAGACGACCTGCTGCATAACGCTGGCTTCCATGCCGCCGTACTTCTTCGGCCAGGCGATGGCGAGCCAGCCACGCTTCGCAAGCTTCCTGTTGAACGCCTTCGCGAACTCGCCCTGCACCTCGACGCCAAGCTCGCTTTCGCTATCGAAATTGTCGTTCCAGCCCCGGGTCAACTCGTCCTTGAGGAACGTCTTGACCTCGGTGCGGAACGCTTCTTCCTCGCTGGTAAATCGAAAGTCCATCGTGGGCTCCCCTTCGACTCCGGCTGTCGCCGGGCTCAGGACATGCTTCTGCCTTGGCTTAATCGCGGCCAAGCATGGCACAAAACGCCGCCAATTTCCAGTTCACGTAAGGGTTGGACGGGCTGGAAGGTGGAAGAGGGGAGGAGGAAGGTGGATTACTCGCCGGGTTGTGAGTCGTCGGACTCGAGGCGACCGGCTGCAACGCGACGGGCCACGTCCCGGAAGACGGCCTCGTCCTGGGCGCCGACGACGGCGAACTGCTCGTTGTAGATGACGGTGGGCACGCCCGTGACGCCTGCCGCTCGCGCCCAGGCCAGCTCTTGTTCCACCGTCCCGGCGTAGCGGCCGTCTTCGAGCGCGCGGCGCAATTCGGCAACGTCCAGGCCGACGCCTGCGCCCACGTCGCAGAGCACGTCGATGTCGCCGATGTTGCGCTCTTCTTCGAAGTAGGCGTGGAAGAGGGCGCGCTCGATCTCCCAGACGCGGCCGTGTTCTCGCGCGAACTGCGTCGTCTCGTGCGCCTTGTGGGTGTTGGGGATGAGCGGCGGGCGCTTCATGTCGATGCCGGCGTCGCGGGCGGTGGCGAGCAGGTTGTCGATGTAGCCGGGCGGGTAGATGCGGCCCTTCGACGCTTCGGCGCGGGAGATGCCCCCGGGCGGAATGCCGGGCCGCAACTCGAACGCGTTGACGTCGAAGTCGATCTCGAATTCGCTGCGCAACCGCTCCAACCGCGCAAGGCCGATGTAGCACCACGGGCAGATGTAGTCCGATACCATTCGCAGCCGAATTACAGGGCCCTTCGTCGCGACGGCGTCGTCCATGCCGGCGTGGCGCTCGACATCGCTGTCACCGTCAAAGCCTACGGACCACGATTCCATGGCTTTATTCTCGCACAGCCGTCAGGGCAGCCGTTCCAGCTGGTAGATCCCGCCGGTTCCGCCAAACAGAGCGTTCTTGTAGTTGACGAGGAGCAGCTCGCCCTCGCTGGACACGGCCCAGGAGACCGGGTGCAGTTCCGTCTGGGCAAGGAGTACCGGTGGGCTCTGCGGATCGCTTCTGTCGACTCTTCAGATTCGGCCCGAGCAGTGATCCTCGTAGATATAGTACCCATCGAGCTCAGGCATTTCCGAACCGCGATATACGTAGCCACCCATCACCGCGCAGCCGTCGGTGTCGTGGCTGTAGGCGGCACGAGGTGTCGCGTATCCGGCGGGGTTGCAGGTCGGGCCAGGCGTGATCGTCGTGCCGGCCACTCCGGGGAAGCACTCGTAGCCCTCCATCACAGGCCATCCGTAGTTCGCGCCCGCCTCGCCGATGTCTACCTCTTCGTAGGTCGAGGAGCCGACGTCCGCCAGCCACATCTGCCCGTTGTCAAACGTAAAGCGCCAGGGGTTGCGCAAGCCGTATGCCCAGATCTCGTCCGCGTTTCCGCCCGTTCCGTCGACGAACGGATTGTCGGTTGGAATCGCGTAGGGGTTGCCGGAATGCACGTCGATGCGGAGCACGGCGCCCCACAGATCGTCCAGCGTCTGGCCTTTCGTCCGGTCTTCACCGCCGTCGCCGGAGCCAATGTAAAGCATGCCGTCCGGTCCGAAGACGAGGCCGTCCACATTGTGAATGGAAGACGGCTGGTAAATCTCCAGGATCACCTTCTCACTGTTGCGATCGATCGCGCCGTTCACGATGTGAAAGCGAGAGACGCGCGTGCGAATCGTATTGGACACAGGGGAGGCGTCCGGCGTGAGATACGGTCCCGTCTTGGGATAGCTGTACACGATGTACACGATCGATGGGTTCAGTGGATCGAAGGCGAGGGAGGTCATGCCCTCGTCGGTGTCGTTGGTGCCATTCTTATCACGCACGAAGCCAGTGAAGTTGGCGACTCTGTCGCGGCCGGACTCGGTCAGGCAGATCTTAAAGATCTGACCGTCCTCGGTCGTGATCAGGGCGAATCCCGGCTCGTTGGGAACCGTCGCGAGGCTGGTCAGCCTCTCGATATCAGCGGTCGCAGGGAGAAGCTTGAACGTGTAGTTGTCCTGCAGCGGCGCCCCCGCCGGCACTCTCTCAGCCGCCGCCGACGATGTCTGCGTTCCACAGGGCCCAAGCGTGGGCACGGGAGTTGCCGTGGGCGTTGGTGTGATTCCGGGAGTGGCCGTGGCGGTAGGCGTCGGTGAGGGCGAGTCTGTCGGCAGCGGCGATGCAGTCGGCGTTGTCGTGAAGGACGGCGCGGGCGTCGACAACTCGCTGGGCGTCGGTGTCGTCTCAATGGGACTGCCGATCGGCGCGCAACCGTCGCTCTGCGCCGTCGCGGCTGGTTGCTGGGCGACGAACAAGAGGATGGCGAGAACGTCGTCACCATCCTGATCGCCGTCGCAGTCGGTGTCGGCCGTTCCGGCCTGGCAGCCGCCGGAGGGGAGTGGGACACCGGCCATCTCGTCCAACACAGACAGTGCGTCGGCGGGACCGACGACGCTGTCACAGTTAGCGTCTCCCTGGATTGGCGGCGCAATGGCCGGGCCAGCCGACGCAACTGACAACGCCACGGCCATAGCGACGAAAACGCCAGCGATCGCGGCGATGCGGGTCATGCCGCTTATGGTACGCGTTCGAGCTGGTAGATTCCGGCGTCGCCGGGAAAGCGAGGGTTGTAGTAGTTGGCGACGACGATATCACCCTCGTTCATGATCGCCCACGACACGGGGAAAAGGGCCGTGTCGACGAGCAAAATGGGTTCGCTGTTATCGTCCTGCGTGTCTAGCCCCCAGATCTTGCCGGTGCAGAGGTCTCCGTAAATGTAGTAGCCGCCAAGCTCGGGCATCTTGGCGCCGTGGTAGACGTCGCCGCCGATGATCGCGCAGCCTTCGTCATGGTCGTAGACGAGGCGCGGCGTCGCCAGTCCGGCGGCGTCGCAGGTGGGCACAGGCGTCGCGGCGTCCGGCGCGGTGAAGCAGTTGTAGCCCTCCATAATGGGCCAGCCGTAGTTCGCGCCCGCCTCGACGATGTTCAACTCCTCCCACGTCACCGCGCCCACGTCCGTCAACCACATCTTGCCGTTGTCGAAGGTGAATCGCCACGGATTGCGGAAGCCGTAGGCCCAGACCTCGTCCGCGTTGCCGCCTGGGCCGTCGACGAACGGATTGTCGGGTGGGATCGAGTACGGGTCGCTCGAGTGGACATCGATGCGGAGGACAGCGCCCCAGAGGTCGTCCAGCGTCTGGCCCTTTTCCCGGTCGAGGCCGCCTGAGCCTGAGCTGATGTACAGCATCCCATCCGGACCGAAAGCGAGCTCGTTCGCGTTCTGCCACTCGAACGGCTGGTAGACGTCGAGGATCACCTTCTCGGAGTGGCGGTCGATGCGTCCGTTGTCGTCGATGTGGAACCTAGAGATGCGCGATCGTACCGTGTCCGGGCTCGGAGTTGCTCCGTCTTCGAGGTACGTGCCACCGTTCTTCGGCATGCTGTAGTTGATGTACACGTAGGACGGATCGATCGGGTCGAACGTGAAGCCGACGAGCCCTTCATCACTCTCGTGGCCGTCGTTGAAATCGCGTACGTACGCGCTGAGATCGAGGATTTCGGTGCGCGGCAGGGCGTCGTGCAGGCAGACCGTCCAGACGGTTCCGGACTCGCTGGTAACGACGGCAAGATCAGGGTCGCCTGGGACCGGCGCCACGTTCGTCAGCTTGTCGATGTGAGCATCCGCAGGCAGCCGCACCATCGTGTAGTTCAGCGCGCCGGGAGTGCCCTCTGGGACGCCTCCAGCCTCGTCGCCGCCTTCCTCGAGCGCCGCGCAGCCGGGGACAGGCGTCGCGGTTGGCGTTGGGGAAACCGTTGGTGCGACGGTGGGCTCGACGGTAGCGGTGGGGGTTGGCGTGGATGACTCAGCGATCACGGTGGGAGTCGCCAGTTGGCCGCCGATCGCAGCGCAGTCGTCGTCGGCGGGAAGCGCCGGGCTCGCGAGAACGTACCGCAGGATCGCGAGTACGTCCGCGTTGTCCGCAGCGCCGCTGCAGTCGGTGTCGCCCCTCGCCTGCGCGCAGTCGGAACTGGCTGCGATCACACCGGCTTCGAGCGACAACACCGCCAGCGCATCGTCCGGGCCGACCGAGCCGTCGCAGTTGGCGTCGCCCTGGATTGCCGGCGTCCCGGCCGGGCCAATCTCAGCCGCCGCGCCCGCGATCGCCAGGACGACGAACACGATTGCGATTAGAGCGGCCGGAATACGAAACGATAGCGTCACGATCAGGAGAATATAGCCGCGCGCCGATTGGCGCCATGTCGGAGCTAGCCGGGGCTTACCCCTCCCGGCCGAGCTTGCGGCCGCCGACGCAGTGCAGGTGGAAGTGGAAGACGGTCTGGTTGGCGTCAGGCCCGGTGTTCGTGGCGAGGCGGAAGCCGCTATCAGCGACGCCCTTCTCGCGCGCCAGTTGCGCCGCGACTGTGAACAGGCGGCCGCCGACCTCGGCGTCCTCCGGCGTGAAGTGGAGCGCGCTCTTCACGTGCTTGTGCGGGATCACCATGAAGTGCACGGGCGCGAGGTGGAACTCGGAGTCATCCGGCATGTCCATCGCGAAGACGAGGTCGTCGTTGTAGATCTTCTTGATCTTCGTCTTGCCCTCGTCGATCGCGCAGAGGATGCAGCGCTCGTCGTCAGACATGCGCGCCCGCCTGGAAGTAGCCGATCCCATCGAGCCTCCAACCAGGCCCGACAGCCACGCCGCGCGGACCGAGGATGCTAAGTACATGCGCGCGGTGCTCCGTCGAGTGGTTTATGGCGTGGACGAGCATAACGCTCGCGGGCATCTCATAGGGCTCTCCGCGGTAGTTCCCTTTCAGCACGCGGTCCGCCGGCTTCGACGAAGCGATGTCGAGAAGCGCCTGGCCGTTCGCGACGGCGTAGGCGCGCAGCTTATCGAAGCCAACGAAGGGCGCATCCACCATAAGCCTGCCCTCGGTGGGGCCGTTGAACTCGACGAGGTAGTTGCCCTCAGCGGCGACGAGGTGCGTGAGCGTGTCGCGCACAGTGCCGTACGTCCCCTCCGTCGTCGCCGAGAGATCGGCCTCGTCCAGAGTCGCGCAGGCATCGATCAGGCGCAGGTTCGCCCAGAGGTTGTGCCGGAAGGCTTCGACGCCGACATCTGCCATCTAGCCTGCCGCCGGGTTCGCGCCCCAGAAGCCGACGATGCTCGCGAGCTTGCCGTCGCCGCTGAGCACGCCGACGTCGATCCCCTCCATCGGCTGCGGGCCGTTGACCACCTGCCAGCCGAAGCGGATGCGGCCGTGGTGCTCGTCGATCGCGCTGGTCAGGGCGATGCCGGCGCCGGGCATCTGCTTGTGAAAGTTCTCGATCTGGGCGATCAGCTCGTCCTTGCCCTTTACGTCGGCCAGCGGGTCGGTGTACGTGCCGGCGTCCGCCCAGCACTTGTCGAGCAGCTCGCGGCGTGCGCCATCGTCATGCTCGTTCCAGGCGGCCATATACGCTTCTACGGTGTCTTTGGTTGCCATGTGATACCTCCTTATCGCCTTAGAGTTCGACGGTCTTGCCATCGAACGCTGTTTCGACATCGATCCCTTCGAGCCGGCCCAGCATATCGGCGCTCATGTGTGTCAGGATCAGGCGACGACACTTCAGACCGGGACGCTCCTTCTCGATCGTCGAGTAATCCAGATGATACCTGATCTTCTTCTCGAAGAAGTAAGCTTCGCAGATGAAGAGATCGGCGTCGTGCGCGGCGGTGGCCAGAGCTTCGGTCCATTCAGTGTCACCTGAGTAGGCGATCGTCCGCCCGCCCTATTCGAGGCGATAGGCGTAGGCGGGAGCGCCGCTGGCGTGTTCGACCGTGAAGGGAAGCACCCTGGCACCGCCCACCAGAGTCTCGGTACTATGCGCCAGTTCGACGAGGGAGACCGGAAACGATCGTTGGACGGTCGACGACCCGGGAAACAAGATTTCCATGGCGGCCGGCAGGCGTTCTGATAGGCCGGGTGGGCCGGCAACGACAAGCGGCCTCGTGCGCCGACTGAACTGACCGTCGAGGATCAGGAATGGCAGGCCTCCGAAATGATCGCCATGCAGGTGGGTTACGAGGACTTGCCCGATGCTGGATGGATCAACGTCGCTCCGCTTCATAGCGATCAGCGACGAGGCTCCACAGTCGAGCAGGAGACACTCGTCGCCGTCGCTCACGAGGATGCAAGCCTGAAAGCGTCCGCCGCTACCGAAAGCGTCGCCTGAACCGAGGAATTGAACGCTCAGCGTCATGCTCGGCATCGTATCATCCGCGCGCGGCGGGTGAGGACGTCGAGCACACGAGGCGTATACTGGCCGCGCGATGAGGCATGTACTCGGAGTCGCGCTACCCGTGGTCTTTGTGACGTTGGCAGTATTTGTGCTCCACGCCGACGCAGTAACATCGGTCCCGAACGCACCCACCGCGCTCGATTGGAACGATGGACCGATCGTCACCTGCCGCCCGTCCGGCGGCACCTGTCCGTCGGGTCCGCTCGACTTGAAATGGAAAGACAATTCGACCGACGAAGACGGGTTCCGGCTGAAGAGGCAGACAGACGGAAGTGTCGTGGCAACATATCCGGCCGATTCAGAACTGGGCGACCTTCCGTTCCTGGACCCGCAGACGGATTGGTGCCGCCAGATGGGCTTAATGCTAGTGGCCTACAACGAGGCGGGAGAGTCGGAGCCGTCGAACGTTCTGCATCTCTATCCGTTGCCGTCAGGCTGCAAAGACACGTGGTAAGTATCCCTTGACTGTATAGATGGGATATGAGAGACTTCAGATATGGAACACGTTTACACAATCCGGCCAGACGGCGAATTGATGCTCGCCACGGTGACCTATTCAGCACCAAAGGACGCTGAAGATTTGGCGACTTGGTTTGAGCACGCATATCTTGATGTCCGCGAACACGTTGGGCCACAGGAGTGGGCGTGGTGGAAGCTAAGCTCTCATTCGGTGACGGTCGCCAACGACGTTCTATGTGTTTCGTTCGTGTTCCATCTGAAGCAAACTGACTAATCCGCAAGCCGATCTTTTTAGGAGCCACAACTATGCCTCCAGTCGATAGGAATAACCCGAAACGCGCCGAGTCCTCGCAGTCCGAATACTCGCTCATGGAGTTTATGGCCGAGTTTCCCGATGATGCCACCTGCCTCAACTGGCTCTGGCGCAATCGGTTCTCCCCGGACGGCGAGCATGCCCACTGCCCGAAGTGCGATACCGAGCGCGTGTTCAAGCGCTACGAGACGACGCAACAGCGCCAGTCTTGGACTTGTACAGCGTGCGGCCACCACATTCACCCGACCGCTGGCACCGTCTTTCACAAGTCCTCTACGTCGCTTCACCTGTGGTTCTACGCGGGCTTCCTCATGACAAGCACACGATGCGGTATCTCCGCGAAGCAATTGGAGCGTGAGCTGGGCGTTACCTACAAGACGGCGTGGCGCATGGCGCACCTCATTCGACACGATCTCATGAACCAAGACGACACGCGCCTTGAAGGGCCTGTTGAGGTTGACGAGACTTACGTCGGCGGGCGGCGGCGTGGCGTCACTGGTCGGCCAAGTGGATTCGACAAGCAAAAGACTCCGGTGCTCGGCATGGTCGAGCGTCGCGGTAAGGTTGTCGCGATGACCGTCCCGAACGTCGCCCGGACTACCGTCATGCCGCACATCGTCAACCGCGTCATGCCCGCGTCGATGGTCTACACCGACGAATACAAGGTCTATGACCGCCTGACGAAGGAAGGGTACGCCCACCGCCGCATCAACCACTCTGAGAAGGTCTACGTGAGTGGGGATGTTCACACGAACACGATTGAGGGCTTCTGGTCGCTTGTGAAGCGCGGCATTGGTGGCGTCTACCACTCGGTATCCGCTAAGCATCTTCAAGGCTACCTGAATGAGTATGCTTGGCGGTACAACCAGCGCTATGAGGCGCGGACTCGGTTTGAGGCGCTACTTCTTCGGACGACGAGCCGGTGACTTTTCGACCTTCGCCAGCTTCTTTAGATCTCGCATGAACGCGCCGCGCGTCGGGATGGGAATCTCCAAACCCTTCGGGGTTTTCTGTGTCTTCTTGTCGGGCATAGTGTGAGTTTACACCTCCATGCATCCTCTCTGGGGTTCCATGAAGAAGGCTGATCGGGCCAAGGTGCATCTCAAGACCTTGGCCACGGAAATCCAGAGACTCGTCAAACCCGATGTTCATGGCATTCGAGTTGCTGAGCGTAATCCGAAGACGGGAAAGTATGCTCTCCGCGTATTCACCCGCCGCGAGCCAGTCCCACCCTTGCGCTGGTCGATTCTGATTGGCGAGTTCGCCTACAACCTGAGATCTGCGCTGGACCACATCGCTTGTCAGCTCGCCCTGGGCAACAACTGGCCCGCCGCCGCCATACCTACACTCCTTGAAAAGACTAGCTTCCCGATCTACCTGTACAGTGCCAACCGGCTCAGCAAACCAGCCGACAAGCGGTGGAGTACCAACAAGCGCCCGATGGCCTACATGACCCCTTATCAGAGAGCACTCTTGGAGCGGTTTCAGCCATACCACAGACGGAACATGAAAGACGATGCTCCCATCTGGGCCACGGCTCCCACCGGCAGACTGCATCCGCTTTGGCTTTTGCACGAACTCAACAACGCCGACAAACATCGGTTGCTCCAAGTAACCGCTGCTGTCGCGAGCGGGCTCTCGCTCATAGTTCGCAGTGCACCCTCGACGTTCAGAGTTAAGAGCATCAATACACGACTTGGGGCCAAGCTGATAAACGGCGCATATGTCGGGGCGATTGATATCGACGGCGACTGGGAAGGCGTGGACATGAATTTCAGCGTGACCCAACGCGTAGTCTTTTGGGACGGGTGCGACGCTGTAAAAGGCTTGCCAGTTCTTCGCACGCTTGAGGCCATGTTTCACACAGTCGCGTACGAAATCCTCGTCCCGCTCGCTAAGGAGTTTCCGCCACTCGACCCACCCTATGGGCCACCGGAATAGAGGCGTCATTGCTGAGCTTCAGCGTTGACATCGCGCGTCCCATTATACAGTGATGGGATACTTACCAGACACGTTTAGAAGAACCTTCACGAACGAGACTAGCGCGGTTGCCGATCATCTATTCGTCCCGAGCTGGAGTGTTTCTTTGGTGAGCGTCGAGACGAATGCACCCGGCTGCTCCAAACCGGTCGTCGATGCGTACGGTATCGCGATCACGTGGCCCGCGCCTTGCGTAGATCCGGGTGAAAGCGTTGTGGTTAAATTCGACCAGATCAGCCCGAACTACTTGGGTGATCCGGCGTGGTCCGTCGTCACAACACCAACGCCAACGATCGAGCCAACGACCGTCGCGACTTCAACCCCCGCCGCCACCCCGGCCGCCCTTCCGCAAGCAGGCGGCCCACCTGCCTCGCGGGGCGCGTGGCTCTTCGCGATTCTCGTGTCGCTGGCGATGATCGCCGCGGGAACTCTGGCGCTCAAACGCATAAGATAGGCCACATGCCAACGAACCTTGAGGGCAAAGTGGCCATCGTCACCGGCGCCGGGCGCTATCGCGGCATCGGGCGCCACGTCGCACTGGCGCTGGCGCGGCACGGCGCGGACGTTGTGATCACGGGCTCCGGCCGCTCACCGGACAAGTTTCCAGACGAAGAGAAGGAGATGGGCTGGCGCGACATCGAGTCCGTCGCCGGCGAGATACGCGCGCTTGGGCGGCGGGCGTTGCCGCTGGTGGCTAGCTCGGCGAGCGCAAGCGATTGCAAGATGCTGGTCGAAGCGACGAAGCGCGAGCTCGGGCGCATCGATATTCTCGTGAACAACGCGGCGGCCGGGCGCGGAAACGATCGCGTGCCGTTCGTGCAGCTTGAGGAGAGTGAGTGGCGGCGCGTGCTGGAGACGAACCTCACGGGCACGTTCCTCGTCACGAAAGCGGCAGGCAAAGCGATGATCGACCAGGGCGAAGGCGGCGCGATCGTCAACATCTCCTCGATACTCGGCCGCCAGGGTGTGGCGATGCAGGTCGCGTACTCCGTCTCAAAGGCGGGGATGATCCTCTTCACGCAGGTGCTGGCTATGGAGATGGCGCCGCACAAGATCAACGTCAACTGCGTGTGCCCCGGCCTCATCGACACGGACAGGATGAAGGACGTGACGAAGCCCGGCCCGATCCACGACGCCGTCATGGGCACGATCCCGCTCCGGCGCCCGGGCGATCCGGAGGAGATCGGCGAGCTCGTGGCGTTCCTCGCCGGGCCGGACGCTTCGTACATCCACGGTCAGACGATCAACATCGACGGCGGCCGGGTGATGTCGTGACTACGGGCCATGACCGCCTCGCCCGCTAACCGCCGCTACCGCTGCGCCAGCGGCGAAATCGCTATAACCGTCGCCAGCGCAGAGCAGTGGCACGCGCTGGCCGTCTGTCTTGGACGGCCGGAGCTTGCTTACGAAGGCGCGTGGGAGGCGGTGCGAACAGCGGACGCCGACGGGC